>JAHEAS010000724.1 GCA_024642645.1 Saprospirales bacterium
CCTAGGGCGATGGCGCACCGATTCTGTTCCTCCCCCCAAAGGAAATAATAGTCGTGCAGGCGGGTATCGTGGATTTTCGGCAAATCCTCTTCTGGCAGCACGATAGCGGGGCAGATTTCAATCAAATCGCCCTCCTCCAGCGTCTCCCCTGTGAAGACTCCCCGGCCACCGAGGTCGCTGTCGGCGATGTATAGAAAGGGAACCCTTTGGGACATTTTTTTGAGGATTTGAGGATTTGAGGATTTGAGGATGCGATGAACCGTCAAATCCTCGCATCCTCAAATATTCAAATCCTCATTATTTCGACCTCAGCCTCACCACCGGGCAAATCATCTCTTCGAGGGAAATGCCGCCGTGCTGGAAGGTGTTTTTGTAATAATTGTTGTAGTGATTGTAGTTGTTGGGGTAAAGGAAAAATACGTCTCCTTTGGCAAAAATAAAGGTCGAGCTGAGGTTCGGGCGTGGCAAACCCGCCTGCCTTGGGTCACGAAAATCGAGAACGTCCTTTTTTTCGTACTGGAGGTTGCGGCCTACTTTGTAGCGCAGGTTGGTCGTCGTGTCCTTGTCGCCCACGACCCTGCTCGGGGTGTTCACCCGGATGGTACCATGGTCGGTGGTGATGATCATCTGAATATCCTTTTCGGCAGCCCGTTGCAGGGCAGTCCAGAGCGGGGAGTTGAGGAACCAAGAGCGGGTGAGCGAGCGGTATGCTTTTTCGTCACCAGCCAGTTCTTTCAGCACCTCCATCTCTGTTCGGGCGTGGGAGAGCATGTCAATGAAATTGTACACAATAACCGTGAGGTCGCTGTGAAGGTAGTTGAGGATATTGTCGTTCAACTCCTTGGCATGGGCAACGTTGGTCACTTTGATGTAGTCGAACTTGATGGGCTTGCGCACGGTGCGTTTGAGCTGTGCCTCCAAGAACTCAGCTTCGTAAAGGTTTTTACCGCCTTCGTCTGTGTCATTTTTCCACAACGAGGGGTGGTTTTTTTCCATATCAGCAGGCATGAGACCTGAGAAGATTGCATTGCGACTGTACTGTGTGGCCGTTGGGAGGATACTGTAAAAAAAGTCCTCCTCCTCCACACGGAACAATTCGGAAATGATGGGCTCGATGATCTTCCACTGGTCGAAACGAAGGTTGTCGAGCAGCAGCATGACAGTCGGACGCTCCTCGGTCAGGTACGGGAATATTTTGCGGCGCATCAAATTATGCGACATGGCAGGGGCGTCAGCAGTTTCGTTCACCCAGTTTTCGTAGTTCTTGGCCACGTATCGGCTGAACTCGGAATTGGCCTCCTGCTTCTGCGTGGAAAGGATGTCGCTCATAGCCACTGAGTCGGAATGGTCCATTTTTATCTCCCAACCAATCAGTTTGCGGTACACCTCCACCCACTCCTCGAACTTCGGCCCGCTGTTGATTTGCATAGACAACATGCGGAACTCCTGCTGGTAGTCGGAGGTGGTTTTCTCTCGGACGAGGCGCTTGTTGTCGATGATTTTTTTGAGGGTGAGCAGTATCTGGTTGGGGTTCACGGGCTTGATGAGGAAATCGGAAATCTGGGAGCCGATGGCCTCCTCCATGATGTCCTCGGCCTCGTTTTTCGTGATCATCACCACGGGAAGAAGGGGATTGCCTTCTTTTATTTTAGTCAGTGTTTCGAGGCCGGTGAGGCCTGGCATACTTTCATCGAGAAACACCACGTCGAAACTCTTGCTGTTTTCGACCTCGTCCAGTGCATCGTGACCGTTGGTAACGGTTACAACTTCGTATCCTTTTTTTTCCAGAAAGAGCAGTTGGGGCTTCAGCAAATCAATCTCGTCGTCCGCCCAAAGAATTCTAATCTTATCCATAAATATGTGGTTTACAATGGTTTGAATATGTGTGTCAAAAAAATAGTGTTACTAATTTTAGGTTCTTGCGTCAAAAAGCCGCTCTGAATTTCCCGACAAAATTACCATTTAGAAACTCCCCCACCAAAAGACTTAGCGTACCAACCAATCTCCCCTGAGCCAAAGCTCCTAAAATCCAGTTTGGCCTATTTCTGCAAAAAAACACAAAGACAGCTTAGAACACCGAAGCCCGGCGGCAAGATGCCACCGGGCTTCCTTTTTTATGAAACGACCCGCTGCAAAGGTTTAGTACCCGGCAGCCCCAAGACCTCGGTAATCTTTTCCGGGGAGCGGCTAACCGGAAATCCTTTCCGGGTACTTCACCGCAGCCAGATTTTCCTAGCAGCCATCATTTTTCCTTCGGAAAAAACTGCCACGTAGTAAACACCAGCCACCAAATCCGGCAATAACATGGAGCCTTCTGCCGCCGAAGCCATGTTTTGCGAAGCAACCAACCTACCCTGCGCATCCAGCAAGTTAATTCTCAAAGTTTTATTCAAAACAACACCTTCAAAATGCAGTCGCAGCGAACGGTGACTGCTGTCTGGTGTCGCCTCGAAACTGAAAGCCTTTTCAGGTTCTTTTGTTGCGTTGAGTCCTGTGTAATTATGCTCCATCCAGCCCATGCCGCCCGTCGGCAACAGGTTGCTGTCGAAGTCAAAAAACGTGGCATGCTCTTGGTGCGAACCTTGTCCCCACTGTGTCCAGCAGGTGGAGCTTACCCAAGCTGACTCCCAGTAAATGACCCCCGAAGCACCTTTGTTGATGACTTCCTGTGTCATATCCACCAGCCATTTTC
>JAHEAS010000725.1 GCA_024642645.1 Saprospirales bacterium
CAGCACCGTGACCCTCACCCTCACCGTGTTGCCGACGGTGCAATCAAGCCAGGTGGCGGAAATCTGTGCGGGCGAATCCTTCCCGTTCAACGGCGAAGTCCTGACGGTGGCAGGCGTTTACTCGGCGGTGTTGCCTGCGGCAAATGGTTGCGACAGCACCGTGACGCTCACCCTCAACGTTTTGCCAACGGCACAGTCAAGCCTTACGGCGGAAATCTGTGCGGGCGAATCCTTCCCGTTCAACGGCGAAGTCCTGACGGTGGCAGGCGTTTACTCGGCGGTTTTGTCTGCGGCAAATGGCTGCGATAGCACCGTGACACTCACCCTCAACGTGTTGCCAGTCTTTTCCACCAATTTCGAGGCGGAAATCTGTGAAGGCGAATCTTATCTTTTTGACGGAAACGCACTAACCCAAACCGGTGATTATCAAGCCAATATGGTTGCCTCGAACGGTTGCGACAGCCTTGTTTCCCTTCACTTGGAGGTCAAGGCAACTTTCGCCTCGGAGCAGCAAGTTGAAATCCTGCCGGGCTACAGTTGGAACGGAATTCCCATTTTTTTCGACACGACAATTGTTGAGGTTTTGACGGCAACCAATGGTTGTGACAGCACTGTGACTACACAGCTTTCGGTAATCACCAGCACCCGCAACCCCGCTGCGCCACTGTACGACCTGCTCGTTTTCCCAAACCCATTCGATGCTTCGGCAACCGTCCAAGTCAACGGCATCGCACCTGATAAAGCATTGAAATTCAAACTATTAGACCTTACAGGAAGGGTCGTTCAGGAACAGGCATTTCTGTCGCCCGCTTTTGTTTTGAAACGAAACGACCTGCCGGAAGGGATGTATTTTATCAAAGTTGAAACGGCAGAAAGTTTGATTGCCATCGGCAGGGTCGTTGTTCAATGACCCCCACAAAAAAAAGCCCGCCGGAAGTTCCAGCGGGCTTTTTTCTTGCCATTTCCCAAGCCTCACGGCTCCCCCACCACGAACGAGCAATGCGCCAGCACCCGCTCCGTCCGCTCGGATTCCAGCGTGGCGATATAAAAACCGGGCGTCAGGCTCATCCCGGCGGGCAAGTCTATTTCGGGTTGGGTGGCGGTCACCGTTTTGAGCAGCTTGCCGTTGGCGGCGTAAATTTTCAGATTGCAGGCTTCCGGTAGTTGTTTTTGGTTGGTGGTAAAACGCAGGGTCGGCCCGGCGGGGTTGGGTTGGGCAGTGAGTTTGAGGGGTTCGTTTTTCACCAAAACCTCTTTCCCAGCGTTCACGATGCCGCACCCGGCTGGCAGTTGCGGCAGGAAGCACTCGATGAGCGTGAGGTTGAGATAGCTTGTCCCGTGCTCAAAACAGAGCAGCTCGGAGCCGTAGTCGGCACCGGGGTCGGAGGCCCTGCCGAGCAGCCCGAAACTGCTGCCGATGCCCTCCATCCAATACTCCACTGGCGCACCGGGGTAGCCTGGCTCAAAGTAGATGACTTTGCGCAATTTGCCCGCCAGGGTCTCCATTTTTACGCTGTCCACCTTGCGGCTGACGGTCCCGCCAGTAAAAACTTCGGTCAAATCAATGACATCGTTGGGGTTCAGGTTGAAGTCGTAGAGCACCAGTTCTGCCGAAAAATCGTTGGGCTTGTAGCGCACCACGCCGCCATTGGAGCGGAGGCCGCCGAGGTAGAAGGAACTGGTGATGTTTTGGTCGTTGACCGTCTTCTGCTTGCTGAGGACTTGCGAGTAGTTCGCCCCATTGAGCAGGGTATCGCCGCAGAGGGCAATGTGGGAAAAAATTGGACCGGCGATGGTCGTTTGTGCCTCTTTCCATACGGCATTGCTTTGGGGGAAGGGCAGATTTTGAGCGAGCGTGGCGCCGGTCCAAACAAATAGGAAAACTATGGATGAAAAAACTGTTCGTTGCATAATAGTCGGGTGTAGATTGGTTCCAAAAAATTCGATTCATTGGGAAAGACGGTTGGAAACGACCCAAGGTTTGGTTCACCCGACCTGTTTTATGCTAAGAAAATCTTAAAATTCTCCACACCCCATCACTCCCTTTTTTCACGGGCCAACTGCTCGGAGTGCCCGCCCTTGCGGTTTTGCTCTGCCAGCGTCCAGTGGTCGGTGGCGGAGGTTTGGAGCCAGAGGGTGCCGGAACGGCGGAAGACTTGGGCATTCAAACCGAACTTTTCCAAAAACAAGCGTTCCAGTTCGCTCACCGACATCTCCTCTCTAATGCGCAAATCGCCTTTGCTGTGGACGCTGCGCACCTCATCAATCAACTGTTCGTTGTCTAGTTGCTGGCGAGCCGGAGAAGCCTCGCCCGGCCGGTGGCTGCCTTCATAAAATTCGAGTTTCAGGTGGGGGAAAGCCCGGTGGAATTCCAATTGCAGATCCTTGATTTTCTTGCCGTTATCTATCAACATGAGTTTGTGTTTTAAAGTTAAGTACATGAATGCCTTTAATCGGCAAGTTAACCAATGTGACAGCCCCATGCGGGTGAGAAAGGTCAAGTGAACCAATGATTTTGGTCAAAACTAAGGCTCAATTCCATCACACAAAACCCGTAGTTTTGCGCCAGCTTTTTTATCAGCTTTTTATGAAAAAACGATTGAAACGACTTTTCCTGCTATTGTCCGCTGTAGCCCTGCTGGCCGCCTGCACCGAGCCACCACCACCGACCTTGGCTTACAAAGACCGAGAG
>JAHEAS010000726.1 GCA_024642645.1 Saprospirales bacterium
CAAATCACTGACGATACCCGGATGCAACAAGCATTGCCGACCATTAAGCATGTGCTGAACGGAGGTGGTGCAGTCATTCTGATGTCACACCTCGGCAGACCACTGGCAAAGCTAAATGATGATGGCACGGTGAATGTCGAGAAGTTTACCCTTGATCACCTGACCAAGCCATTGGCTAACATGCTGGGGACTCGTGTCAGCTTCTGTCCCGAAACGGTGGGCGATACTGCCTCAAAAATGGCTGCGGCGCTCCGTCCAGGCGAAGTACTCCTCCTCGAAAACACCCGTTTTCAAAAAGAAGAAGAAAAAGGTGACGTGGAGTTTTCCAGAAAACTGTCGGAACTGGGCGACATTTACGTGAATGATGCCTTTGGAACTGCTCATCGTGCCCATGCTAGCACGACCGTCATGGCGCAGTTTTTCCCGAAGGAAAACAGGACGTTTGGGTACTTAATGGAGAGTGAAATCAAGAATGCTGAAAAGGTGTTGAACAACCCAGAGCGCCCGTTCACGGCCATTACTGGTGGAGCGAAGGTGAGTGACAAGATAGTGCTACTGGAACGCTTCCTCGACCTTGTGGACAATATCATCATCGGAGGCGGCATGGCCTATACATTCTTTAAGGCAAAGGGTGGGCAGATTGGCAATTCACTAGTGGAAGCTGACAAGCTGGATATGGCGCTCGACTTGCTGCGCAAGGCAGAAGCTAAAGGCGTGAAAATATATCTTCCGGTTGACAGTGTGGTGGCTGATAAATTTGATGCTGCTGCCAATTTCAAAACCACGCCCAGCAACGAAGTACCAGATGGCTGGATGGGCCTCGATATTGGGGATGCGGCCATTGCGGCCTTTGAGGAAGTTATTTTAAACTCAAAAACCATCATCTGGAACGGCCCGATGGGCGTATTCGAAATGCCAAACTTTGCGAACGGCACCAAAGCAATTGCGCTTGCAGTAGCAAAAGCTACGAAAGGCGGCGCCTTTTCCCTGGTGGGTGGTGGTGATAGTGTAGCTGCGGTAAACCAAATGGGCCTTGCCCATGAGGTGAGCTTCGTGAGCACGGGTGGTGGTGCCATGCTGGAAATGCTGGAAGGCAAGGAACTGCCGGGCATCAAGGCGATTACTGCCTAAATATTTTTTCGTTGTGTCCTCTGTGCCCTTCGTGGTATTTATTCGCCACTGAGCGTACAGAGGATACCAGCGATATACCTATAAATAGGTTTATTAACCTTATTTAACCTCTCTTCCTTCACATAATCTGGTACTTCCCCGAACTTTGCAGCGGCAATATTGCCAATGGCAACCAAGTACCTGATATGAATTTCAAGACTTTCCTAACTTATAGCTTTCTTTTTGCGGCAACTTCTTTCCTGTTTGCACAAAGCACTTCTTCCATTGCGGAGCAGCTGAAAATAGCCCTCAATGAAGCCGCACAAAACGGCTGGTCGGGGTCAGTCATTGTTTCACAAAATGGAAAAACGCTGGTGGAAAATGGCTACGGCTTTGCTGACAGGGAGTCCCAAAAGCCTCAGACAGCCCAAACGGTGTTCAGTATCGGCAGTATTACAAAACAGTTCACAGCGGCTGCAATTTTGAAATTGGAAAGCATTGGGAAGCTTGGCATAGATGACAAACTGGCGAAATACTTTCCCGATGCTCCAGCCGATAAGGCAGACATCACACTTCATCAACTTTTAACTCACACGGCTGGATTTTCCGGCGCAATTGGAGATGATTATGAAAATGTGGACGCAGGTGCCTTTGCAAAGCTGGCCTTCGAAAGCCCGTTGGTTAATCCACCAGGCAAAGTTTATGAATACTCCAATGTCGGCTTTAGTTTGCTTGGCATTATTGTCGAGAAAGTAAGTGGAGTAGGGTATGAGCAGTTCCTTCGAGAAAGCCTTTGGCTTCCTGCCGGAATGAACAGCACAGGCTACCTTTTGCCCAATTTTGAGAAGCAAGACCTAGCTGTAGGCTACCGCAATGACAAACGATGGGGCACGGCTATGGACCGGCCTTGGATGAGCGATGGACCAAGCTGGCATTTACGGGCAAATGGCGGTGTGCTTTCTACCGTAGGCGACATGCAACTTTGGTATTTGGCGCTGAAAAACAACACGGTTTTACCTAAAAAAGCTACTGACAAGCTCTTTACTCCCTATGTGGCGGAAGACCCAGAAGGTCACAGCCATTATGGTTACGGTTGGGTGGTGCAGGATTTGGATGGGGACAAACTAATATGGCACAACGGCGGCAATGGAGTTTACAATGCCAACATGACTTTCATTCCAACGAAAGACATTTGCATCATGGTATCCAGCAATTCCAACAACAAGAGCAGCGACAACGTCGCCATGAAGATGTTGGGAATTTTGCTGGGTAAGGACTTTGGTGGGCCGGAAGTAGAAGAAATGGACTACATGGACAACCCTGTTACCAATGCAATTTATGAGGAGCTGAAGGAAAAGGGCGCTGACAATTTTCGGAAAAACAGCGGAGCCATCCTTAAAAATTCCGGTTTTGACAACGAGGATGATATGCTCCTCCTTGGAGTGGGTGAACGGCTGTTAGAGGAGGGGAAATGGCAGGAGGGCCTTGCATTGTACGAGGTTTATACCCGGCTTTTTCCAAAAATCATCGTCGCATGGAATCACTTGGGCAGGTGCAAAAAGGCGCTTGGCGATGTAAAAG
>JAHEAS010000727.1 GCA_024642645.1 Saprospirales bacterium
ATAAAAAAGCAAGTAATTATGTGTGGTGAGACCTTATTCGAAGAGGAATTAATACAAGTGTAAATATAGCCAATTTAGCATAAAATGCTACTAATTACAGGTTTTATTTTAGATAATTTTTATCACTGTTTTGAATTTTTACTACCACGATTTATGGTAATAAAAATTCAAAACAGTGAAATTTAAGCTATACTATACCCGCCGCCATTAGGTTTGAGCAATTAGGTTTTTTCAATTCCCAATTTCAAAAATATATTGGTTCGAATATAGTTTGGACAAAATTATCCGAGCATATTTATCCCATATATTAGGGTATAAAATCCAATGTAATAAAGTTTGCAAGCAAAGCAGTATTATTTGGATGTGAAAGTATCGAATAAAACAGCAAGGAACTCCGGTCATTAAGTGGACCTTGGTATATCGTTTTTCCGTCCATGTTGAAATCTTGCTGATCATAACCAGTCACAATAAAGTTGGCCAGATTGTCAGTATTGTTCTCATCACCAACAACCCTTGAGAATAGGACAAACACGTCATTGAATGGGCCTTGGTAGATAACCTTGCCATCCCCATTGTAATCGCCACCCCAAAGTGTACGTTTTCCGTTGTTGATTTTGCCTGCACTAGCTCCACCTTTGATGCTTAAGTTTGGATCGTTAAAGTCAACCAATGGCGGACTGGCCAATGTCAGGTAAATTGGATCATTTGTGGTAATGCCCAAGTGGTTCCGGTGCCGTACGGAAACAAAATAGTCTCCTTCTTCTATGGCAGGAAACACAATGACAGAGTCACCATTTACAGACACAACCGAGCCGTCACGTTTCAGCAGCACGGTGGCATAGCCCAGTATATCGGCTTCATTGTCAGCATTTCGCAGCTCCAAAAGCACCCAGTCAACCACGGCCTGCGTACCCGATACTTGCAGCACCGTTGGATTCACCGTGCCTACATTGGCATTTACAGGACCATCCACAGGAGTGTTGCCACCGCCGCCAGTATTTCCGCCGCCGCCGGTGTTGCCGCCGCCGCCGGTATTACCGCCGCCAGTATTAAAATCGTTTACCCCCATGCTACAAGATGCTACCCAATTGAAAATATTGGCACAATCCATGGTCGCAGGCAATTTATTGACCGGCACTGTAACAAGCCCGGAGATACAGTATTGTTGCACCGTTGCATTCCAGGTGCCAAAGTTTAGGAATCCTCCATTTTCAACTAGGACAGTTAGGCCGTTTCCATTGATAGTATTGCCAGCGTCATTTCTGAAATTACCATTCACCACCCGGAATTTACAGTTGGACATGTATATGGAACCGTTTGACCCATTATTAAAATTACCGTTTACCGTTGCAGTTACGTTTATCAAAGTATCTAAAACGCCTGCGAAAGCCCTTCTAAAATCAGTCCCAGTATTCACGCATACATTTTCCATCCTTCGTTTCCCACTTTCGTGCGCAAACTCAAGCCCGGTCTTTATTTCACAATTCTTTATGTTGACATCGCAAGTTCCAGTCCATGTATAGAACCAACCACTCACATCAATAGAACTGTTCAGTGCATAGAGAGCGGAACCCGTTAGGTTAAAGTCTCCACTGACAATTTTTAGGCTGCCGTTGGTTATCCATAGTTTGGAATCGTTTTTCAGCCAGATATAGCCCGATTGCAGGGTGACTCTGTGTTCGATGCTAATAAGTCGGCTTATCATGTTTCCAGTTGGAGGTATCAGCCCGTTCTTCCAGGTAGCAGGGTTGTTCCAGTTGCCATCCGCAATGGTGCGGTAGGTGGCACTGGCTGCGCCTGTTGGCAGTGGCGGCGGAAGCGGTGCACATTCACCTAGTACATCGCCGTGGTCCAAATGCAGTTGGAGTTCGCTTTCATCAATCGTCAAAGTAGCCTGGTCTGGCAATCCGGAATGGTGGCAAATCGTCACCTGAGGGTTGGAGTTTTGAACATACGGATAGGCAGGCAGTGTTGAGTATGGCTCGGCAGTTGGCACATAGTTCATTTCCCGCAAATCATCACGCATGGCATTGCCACCGCCATTCTGAAGCATCGCACCGTACAACATGGCCTTTGCCTTCAATGCAGCTACCTGACAGGTATCATTTCGACTAATGACAGTTGTGTTGCCACAATCGTCGATAGCTGTCCAGGTCTGGTTGCGCAAAAGGCCATTTGCACCTTGCACGGACGACTCATTAAAGTTGAAAATGACCAAGTCGTCACAGTTATCCAATGCAAACACATTGACATTGGCCTTCAAGCTTGACCCATTGCCACCACAATAGAATTTGGCATTCCCAGGCACACTGCCCTCAACCACCATCCAGGAAATCATTTCCGGTGCATGGTTGCCATCTTCGTACTGCCACTCCTGTAGTCGTACCTCAAATTTGTTACTGGTAATGTTCCGCACTCGCAGGGTCACTGGTTGGCCCTCGTTGTTGGTCATTCCTCCGACAATGACTACCGGCTTGGTGTATTTCCTGGTCAAGTTGACCGTCGCCCAGGCATTGGTGACCTGCAACTGGCCAGCCTCCCCAAACACCTGGTCCTCAATGTCCACCAACGGCGAATTTTGCTTGATGGCCAGGTAGGTCACCGTCTCGCCCAAGCGGGCTACTTCCGCATCCGCCGATTGTTCCTCCTGCCCAAAGACTTGCACACCGGTTCCCGTGAGGTTGAGGTGA
>JAHEAS010000069.1:0-7865 GCA_024642645.1 Saprospirales bacterium
TGTCGCCAACCCAATTCATGGCTCTTTGGTGGAAGTCAATGGATTGGTTTATACCAAATTACTCGGCAGCGATTACCAGTATTCCAGGTTTTTGGTAGATGCTCGTCACTATGTCAATACTTTTTCCAACCAGACACTGGCGTTGCGAGGCATGGTCAGTTTTCAGGCATCGGACGATGCAATTCCTATGCGGGCATTATCACGCACAAATGGGCACAAGCTAATCAGGGGCTACTTCCGTGGCACTTATCAAGATAATAACATGGTGGCGTTTGAAACAGAATACCGTTTGCCGCTCTGGAAGGAATCGTCACAGTCAAAGCTTTGGCAGGTTTGGAAACGGCTAGGGTTGGTGGCTTTTTTGAGCGGTGCCCAAACCTTTCATGAAATGGACGAATTTGCTTTCGACCGCTTCAATTTGGCGGCTGGTGGCGGTTTGCGCATACTTTTCAACCAATCTTCAAGGGTAAATATCAGGATTGACTATGCCTTTGGATTGACTAAAGACTCCGATGGGCCAGGAAAGCAGCAGCGAGGACTTTATTTCTTTTTAGCCGAAGCTTTTTAGCATTTTTGCGCAGCAACAAAACACCTACTTCAAATAAAACGGAATGTCTAGTCAAAGAAGCACAACCATTGTCAAAAACGACAAGAAAACTATCAATGCTTGGGTGATGTACGACTGGGCAAACTCGGTTTACGTCCTTTCCATTACTTCGGCCATTTTTCCAGTTTATTACAACACGGTGACTAGGGTCAATGGCTCGACAATCGTGGAGGTGCTGGGGATGAAGTTTGAAAACACAGGCATTTACTCCATTAACCTAGGCATAGCTTTCGGCATCGTGGCGTTGATTTCTCCGTTCGTTTCCTCCGTGGCTGACTATATTGGAAACCACCGGGCATTCATGCGGTTCTTTTGCTACATGGGAGCATTAGGGTGCATCGGGCTTTTCTTTTTTGACAGGCCTGAAATGATTCATTGGGGGCTTGGTTGCACACTTGTTGCCACAGTTGGCTATGCGGGCAGCATCGTTTTTTACAACTCATATCTACCCGCCATCGTGACTGAGGATTTGATGGACAAGACCAGTGCCAAAGGGTTTTCCTTCGGCTATTTTGGCTCAACGCTCTTGCTTATTTTGAACCTTTTTATGATTATGAAAAAGGAAATGTTTGGCGTGACGGACACCACGCTGATGCCTAGGATTTCATTTCTGATGACGGGTCTTTGGTGGCTTGGCTTCTCACAAATCACTTTCAGCCGGCTTCCAAGGGGTATTTATGAAAAGCAAACTTCCAGTCACAACCTGCTCAATGGCTACCACGAGCTCCAAAAAGTCTGGCAATTCCTCAAATATGCCATTCGACTTCGCACCTTCTTGCTCAGCTTTTTCTTTTACATCATGGGCGTTCAAACTGTGATGTTCATGGCAGCTTCTTTCGGAGAAAAAGAAGTCCATCTCACTGTCACTCAGTTGATTGTGACAATTTTATTGCTTCAGTTTTTAGGTATTCTTGGGGCTTTTATTTTTTCTTGGATATCCAAGAAACTTGGTAATTTCAAGGCACTTACCATTGCTATCGTCATTTGGATTTTCATTTGTCTAGGCGCTTTTTTCATCAGGAATCCTTTGGATTTTTACATTGCCGCTTTCTTTATTGGCTTAGTGATGGGCGGCATCCAGTCGCTTTCCCGCTCCACCTATTCCAAGCTAATACCACAGACGGAAAACAACGCCGGGTACTTCAGCTTTTATGATGTTTGTGAAAAACTGGCGATGATGAGCGGTCTTGTACTTTGGGGCGTTCTAGACAATATCACCGGAAGTATGCGAAATGCCATCATGGCTTTATTTATTTGGTTTGTAATCGGTCTTGCCCTCATGCTCTGGATTCAGCGCATGAAGGCAGACAAAACACCACAACTCACAACGGATTAATGGAAAGAAGGACCCAAAATATCTTTCCTGAATATGGTCGGTCTTCCGAAGAAATTCTCGCCGACATGCAGGTCGCAAAATCCAACGACACCGCATGGAAAGAAGGCAAGACATGGACCTTGCAATACTTTATTGACGAGGAGCATAACGAACTGCTCAAGGCTGCCCAAAACCTCTATTTCTCCGAAAACTACATTAACCCTTTTCTTTTCAAGAGCATTTTGAAGATGGAAAAGGAAGTGGTGGCGATGACCGCAGACCTGCTCCATGGGGATGAAAACGCTGTTGGCAGCATGACCTCCGGCGGTACGGAGAGCATCCTGCTAGCCATGTACACTTGCCGGGAATGGGCAAGGAAGCATCGCCCCAGCATCAAAGCCCCAGAAATCGTGGCACCCCGAACCATCCACCCTGCATTTGACAAAGCGGCGCATTATTTTGGCTTTTCGCTCTGCAAAGCCAAGGTGTACGACAACATGGAGGCCAATGTGGATGCGTTGGAGCGACTCATTACTCAAAATACCATCCTTCTGGCAGCCTCTGCCCCGTCCTTCGCCCACGGTATCCTCGACCCAATTCCTGCCATTGGCCAGCTGGCAGAAAAGCATGGCTTGCTTTTCCATGTAGATGCGTGTGTTGGTGGCTTTATGTTGCCTTGGGTGGAGCGCTTGGGTAAAAAACTGCCTGAATGGGACTTTCGAGTACCTTTCGTCACCTCAATGTCCTGCGACCTGCACAAGTTTGGTTTTGCAGCAAAAGGCGCATCCATCGTTTTATATAAAAACACACAACTCTTTGAAAATCAAATTTTTATCAATACCGAATACAGCGGCGGCATTTTCGCCACATCTTCCATGCTCGGAACTCGACCTGGTGGGACGATAGCAGCGGCATGGGCTGGGTTGCAGCATTTGGGGCAGGCGGGTTATTTGAAAAATGCCCGTGAAATGCTGGCTGGTTTTGACCAACTTCGAGCAGGCATTGAGTTAACGCCGGAGCTGCAAATCATCGGTGAGCCGTGCATGAACATGCTGGCATTCTTCACCAAAAACAACCAGCCTGACATTTACGCTGTAGCTGATTTCATGGAAGAAAAAGGCTGGGTCGTCGACCGACAGCAACTGCCGCCTAGTATCCACCTCACCGTTTTCCCTTACAATATCCCAGTGATTCCCAACTATTTAGCCGACCTAAAGGCAGCAGTTGCTTGGGCAAAAGCGCATCCTGAAGCTAGTGGGGAAGGCAATGCTGCCCTTTATGGACTGATGGCTAGAATTCCCCTGCGGGGCATGGTGAGAGACAATGTGCGAAAGGTGTTTTTGGAAGCTTATGCAAATAACATTACAGGCGAAACTTCAGGTATTGCAGCGCAGAAACCAACTACTCAAAAGTGGATGGGTTGGCTTAATAGGTTGTTGGCTCGGTGGAAAAATTGAGTGCTATTCCTGTGGACTATCACTTTTTAGAGGACAAATGAGGCAGGTATTTCATTGATTTGGTAAAACAATAGCAACTTGCCACGTTGTATGCCGTACTAATCCAGGTACCATTTCAAATTGCTTTGAATAATAATCAAAAATCTGGAAACGGAACCAGCCGCCGACAATGGCTTTACCTGTATCTCCACGTACCATTTCTTTTTTTAGTAAAATTGGGCATTTCTGGCAATTACAAGAGACGTGCCCGACAGGTTGGAAGACAGTCATTTGGTTGGGCAGTGCCCATTTTTGCAGTCAGAATTCCTTTCGCTTGGCAATGTGAGCAATCCATGCACCGCTTGTTCCGCCTTTTTAACATTCATTTTGGAGGTAGTAAGGAATGGTACTTGTTCCCAGTCGTACCATTTGCCATCTTGATAATGACTGTGGCTTTTTTGCTGGAATGGCTATTACTTTCTGTTGTAGTCGCCGTTGTGCTTTGGTGGCTCAACTAACGTGCTTCGATTGCTTGTTGTACCAAGCAATACCTAGTCGAATCTTCCCGTACTCTACCTCCTCTTTCAGTGCAATGAATACATCCTGCAGCTTAAAAGGTGGCTCCATGCCATGCAGAACTTCGGCCACCCGCTGCGCCTCGGCTTTGTTTATAAAAGACCAAATATTGATGTTTTCGCCCTTTTCGTACAAATAGGCATAGTGCGAAAAGACCGTGGTTACTTGCATGCCACGTTGTGCAGCAATCTCATCCACGGTAGCTCCCTGCTTGTAAAGCCGGAAGGTTTCGAGGTAAGTGGAACCTGCGATGCGCATACCCTCGTCCTTTTTTGTCAACAAGAACTCTTGAATGCCGTCAAGAAAAACCCGACCGAACTCTCGAAGCTTTTGCTCTCCTACCCCACTGATTTGGCTGAGGTCTGCTTCTGTCGTTGGCCGCTCGGCAGCCATTTCCTCCAGTGTAGCATCGCCGAAAATGATGTAGGGAGGGACGCCTTTTTTTCTCGCCAAATCAAGGCGAAGCTGTCTCAAGTGCTCAAATAATTCGTCCCGCACACGTTGGCGTTCGGTGGTACGTTTGGTGCGGGTTGTTGTTTTTGCCGCTTCCTCTTCTTTACGTTTTTGCAAGATTTCTGCCCTAACGAGTTGAACTTTTTGTCCAGCAAAAAGGACGGATTTGCTAGCATCGGTCAGTTTTATTTTACTGTGGTCGTCATAAGCAATTTCGATAAGCCCCTGATTAACAAGCTGTTCGAGGTAAAAAAACCAATCCTCTTGACGGATATCCTTGCCAGCACCGTAAGTTTTTATCTTGTCAAAACCGCTGCTCACTAGGTTGTAACTCTTGGATCCCCGCAGCACATCCACCAGCATGCCAGTGCCTACTTGTTCATCAAGGCGGCTCACTGCGGAGAGCGCTTTTTGTGCAATCACTGTCCCGTCGAAATCCTTGGGCGGGTTCTTGCAAACGTCGCAGTTGCCGCAGTTTTCGAGCATGGTTTCGTTAAAATAATTGAGCAGGATTTTCCTTCGGCAAATCAGCGCTGTGGCGTATTGGTGCATCCGATCCAGCTTAGCCAACTGGATTTCCCGGTGCTGACTATCACCTTCGGTAATGAACTCCCGCAACATGGCCACATCACCAGCCGAGTAAAAAAGCAGGGTGTCCGCCTCCGAACCATCACGGCCAGAGCGGCCAATTTCCTGGTAGTAGCCTTCGATGTTTTTGGGCAAATTGTAGTGGATGACCCAGCGAACGTTGCTCTTGTCAATGCCCATTCCGAAGGCGATGGTAGCGCATATGACGGTTGTTTTATCGTTGATAAAGTCTTCCTGTACCTTAGGGCGGGTGTGTTCATCAAGGCCAGCATGATAGGCTGCAGCGTTGATACCGTTGTCGCGCAGTTTGTTGGCCAACATTTCGGTGCTTTTCCGGGAAAGGCAGTAAACGATGCCGGGCTGGTTGGGCCGTTTTTCGATAAACTCGATGATTTGCTCCAACTTCTTTCGCCCGGGCCGCACTTCGAGGCTGAGATTTGGGCGGTCGAAGCTGGCGATAAAGATTTCGGGGTTGCGCAGTTCTGCCTGCACGACAATGTCCTTGCGGGTCAGCTTGTCAGCAGTAGCAGTTAGGGCCATCACGGGCACGTCCGGGAATGTCTTTTTCAAAAAGCGCAATTGCCTGTATTCAGGCCTAAAATCATGGCCCCATGACGAAATACAATGCGCCTCGTCGATAGCGAAAAGGCAGATTTTAGCAGAGCGCAACAAAGGCATAAACTCCTGAGATGCCATTTTCTCAGGAGAAGTATAAAGTAGGTCAAGATGTCCGTTGAAAAGGTCATTTTCTACGGCTTGCTGCTCAGGATAGGTCAGGGAACTATTAAGGTAGGAGGCTCTTATGCCGTTCGCACGCATCGCTTCCACTTGGTCTTTCATCAATGAAATAAGTGGGGAGACGACGATGCAAGTACCCTCCATCGTGACTGCTGGGATTTGAAAACAAACCGATTTTCCACCGCCCGTCGGCATGAGAAGCAGGACGTCTTTTTTGTTGTAAATAGCTTGAATCACTTCAGCCTGCAACGGGCGAAAGCTGTCGTAACCATAGTACTTTTTAAGTGCAGTCCTTGCGTTTTCCAAGTTCATAAAGGCCTTCCTGTTGATTATAGGCGAAGGTATAAATTTCAATGGCTTTTGGTTCACTCTTCAGCCTGATGGTTCTTAGTGTTTAAATTACAGCATTTTAGTTTGCTTTTTTTTGAAAAAAGTTATCTTCACCGCCGTACAATTTGACAGGATTTTATGAACGGCGAAAACAACTTTTTTAAGTCCGCCTTCTCGGTGGATAACGTCATTTTTGGGTTTGACGATGGTGACTTGAAAGTACTCCTGATTAAGCGTGGAGCGGCTCCTTTTCAAGGACTTTGGGCTTTGCCGGGTGACTTGGTGTACCCGAACGAGGACCTAGATACAGCTGCTTATAGGGTGCTTGAGGAACTTACAGGTTTGAAAAAAGTTTACCTTGAGCAAGTACATACTTTTGGTTCCGTTGACCGACACCCATTGGGCCGAGTCATCACCATTGCTTATTTCTCATTGGTAAAAATCAGTGATTTCACCCTGATGGCATCCTCTTTCGCTCAGAATGTTGAATGGCACAATGTTGATGAAGCCATGAAATCAGAGCTTGCTTTTGACCACAATACGATTTTAGAAACTTGCTTTAATGCCCTCATGCACCGGGTGCGAATACGTCCTGTTGGGTTCGAATTGTTGCCGCCAAAATTCACATTAACTGAATTGCAGCATCTTTATGAAGCTATTTTGAGCACTGAATTGGATAAGCGGAATTTTCGGAAGAAAATTCTTTCCATGAGTTTGCTAACGGATATTGAGGAGTATCAAGAAGGTGTACCGCATCGGCCTGCCAAACTCTACCAATTTAATAAGGAGCGCTACCAACAACTAGAAGCTCACGGCTTTAGCTTTGAAGTGAAGGAAAGCAAGAAAAAAGAAAAGAAGAAGCGGTTAGCCGAGTTGATTGCTCAGTAAAATCAAAGTGTCTCTCCCTGCCATGTAAATATTTTGAATTCCATTTGTCCGTCTGGGTATTGGGTTCTGTACGATTCCAACAGTGTTTCCAATTCAGCTAATGGCCCGGATGCTGTCCGATAAAAAGTCTTAAAATTATTGTAATCCGGTGCTTTGGTGAGACTGAGCTTCTCATTATCCCCTATTAAGAAATAGTTGTAGTTGCCTTTCCCTAGCTTTAGGTTTTGAGTTTTAGTGTTCAATTCATCCAAGAAGTTATTAGATGGAGTCAAATATTGGCTGTCTTTAAATGCTACGTAACCCCAAACAGCTGCCGATGGCACCCTCAGCAAAGTTTGCTGCGGGGCAATAAATCCAAATCCTTCCTCAATGTCAAGTGTATATTTCTCGTTTGTTACAATCAAGGTGCCTGTTGAGTTAATGGTGTTTTTCAAAACCAACTCCAAGTTGTAGACGCCAATTGATAAATAATCAAAAGACGCCATGCCATTAACTGGGCCCTCACCCACTTGGCAATTTTGTAGTTCTATGATTTCATTGATGTTCAACGAAATGCTTCGACTATTCAGGGTTGATGTAAAACTAATTGGGTTGTCTTTGCATGCTTGGTCTTCAATGCTTTGAAAAGTAAGGTTGAAATCTCGGGTTTGACCCAAGTTTTCCCACATGCCAAGTATGAATTCAGGTTCGATTTTTACCACAATGTCTTTGTTATCATCTGAGCTGAGTTTGCAGCTTAAAGCAAAAGTTGCTGTTGCTCCCATTAATAGAAGGAAGGCATATTTTCCCATATATTTTACAATTACCGTTTTGTGTGCTTAGTAGTTAATAAACGAGGGCAGCATGTATTTGCTGCCTAGCTAACCTAATAAAAAAAGGCCACGCAGATTTTTTGATGCGTGGCCTCTTTGATGTCAACTAAGGAACATCCTTT
>JAHEAS010000069.1:7875-9927 GCA_024642645.1 Saprospirales bacterium
ATCACGAATACTGACATCACTCCTAATCGCTAATTCTTTCTTTTCTACCAAGCCGAAAAGACCACCTAAAGCTTTACGGTTCACGTGGTCATCCAACTCTGGATTGGTTTTCTCCACCAGTGGTATTTTGTTGTAGGCAGTTACTGCCGTCCGCCAGTATTCCCTTGCGCCGACTTTATCAAGCGACTCTTGAATGATAGGCATAAACTCAGCATACAATTGCTTGAAAGTCGCACCTTCCAAATACCGGGTAGCAGCATCATCATTGCCCATCAAGATATTCATGGCATCCTTGAATGTCATGGACTTGATGGCACTGAGAAATATTGGTTTGGCTTTGATGGCTGCATCCTCAGCAGCTCGGTTCATTTTCTCCACAAGATTAGCCTCAACATTCTCAAACCCTGGAACTGCTTTCAGCTTTTTAACAATTTTCTGTGCCTCATCTGGAAGTAAAATTTTGTAAGGGCTTTTATAGTAGCCATCTTCTTTAGAAAGAAAGTCGGATGCTTCTCCTACTCCCCTATTCAAAGCTTCTTTGAGGCCTTTTCCAGCTTCATCTTGGCTTAGTCCTCCATTTTGCATTACATCGCCAGCCTTTGATTTCGCTTTGTCCAGCGCTCCTTTGAGTTGTGCATTTGCGACGGAAAATGAAAGCATCAGAAGTACAAGCGGTAAGATTTTCTTTATCATTTTTTATTTAGTTTGTTGAAAAATATGATTAGGCAATGAACAACTTTTTAGGCTTTTTCGAAAGCACCACCTGAAAACGTGCAAATTCCCAATTTGTGGTTGCCACGGACAAGGATTATATTTTCGTTAACCAAAACAGCCTTTATGTGGGCTGGTTATTTGTCAAAGTAGGCTTGCAAATAGTCGTTGTTATTTGCTGTAAGGTATAGTTTTTTGCCATTTGCCAGTCGAATCATCACTAAGTCCCGAGCTTCTTTAGTCGCCCAAAATCCACTAGTCTGGTTAGGCAAATCCATAAAAGCCCCCTTTCCATCGCCAAGTAAAACCGTCCCGTTTCCTGCATCGTTGGGGCCAGATTCCACCTCTGAGTGCGAGTTGTTTCCAACCATTAATAAATCCATATTCCCATCACCATTGAAATCATCAGAAAGGATTTG
This sequence comes from Saprospirales bacterium, assembly GCA_024642645.1. Classification (GTDB taxonomy): domain Bacteria; phylum Bacteroidota; class Bacteroidia; order Chitinophagales; family Saprospiraceae; genus UBA6168. The sequence goes on from JAHEAS010000069.1 coordinate 9,006, forward strand.
GTTACAGGTGGAAAGCTGCGCAGCAATGGGTAGTTCATGGGCTATAAATTTGTCGCCTTTATTTTCGAAAAACATAGTGGAAAATGTTTTTGCGACATATTTTTTTGCGGCATCCAACGCAGCTCGTTTGAAAATGGTTTCCATGGTTGCCAAGCCATAAGTTCGATGGTAAACAAAATCCTTCTTCAACGAAGGCATTTGTTTAATAATGACATCCCGCTGGGGCAAAGGGTATTGTTTGCCCTCATCGTACCATGCCATTACGGGGTCTAGGCTTCCATTTTTATCATAATCATCGGCAAAAAGCTGAATTGGTTCAGCTACAGAAGCCTTAAGTCGAGAATTTAGACCAAGGTTACCTGCTACGAGGTCAATATCTCCGTCGTTGTCTAGGTCGGCAGCATAGACGCAATTCCACCAACCATTGCTGTCCTTCAGGCCAAATTTTTCGGTGACATCCTCCAATTTTCCTTTGGTATTTTTAAAAATGGAGACTGGCAGCCATTCCCCAACAACGATTAATTCTGCCAATTTGTCGCCATCCAAATCGGCCCAAATCAAGTCGTTTACCATGCCGATTTTTGACAAAAATGGTGCATTTTGCTGGCAAACGTCTGTAAATTTCCCTCCATTATTTTGAAGCATAAAAGTTTGCGGCGACTCAGGATAGCGCCCCGGTGTGACCATTCCACCTACCATCAAATCCATGTCGCCGTCTTGGTCAAAATCGAATGGCGTTACTCTGGAGCCACTGGAGGTAATAGCTGGTAGTGTCCCATTTGGCGCTTTTTCGAAATTGCCGTTGCCATCGTTTAGGTAAAGCCGGTCCTGGTAGTTGCTTGAACCAGCATCGTAAGTGCTTCCTCCACTGACCACATACAGGTCGGCATCTTTATCGCCATCGGCGTCAAAAAAGGCACAT
>JAHEAS010000728.1 GCA_024642645.1 Saprospirales bacterium
CGGTCAAGCCTTCGCTGGTTTTGATTAAGCCCCGTGGGATGCCTAGCCCGAACATGTTTCGGTCTTTTTTGGCATCGTCTTTTGGCGGAGCCTGGTTAGTGTCGAACTTGCAGGAGGCCATTACCATCGCTATGAGTAGGATGGAAAGCAATAATTTAATTGACTTCATTTTGAGCTAGTTGATTGATTGACTTCATTTTGAGTGCAAGAAAAAAACTGACGAGTACCTGAATTAGCAAATAAAGCTGGTTAAGATTTTCCCCAGACCGGCCAAGTGAAAACATCACTTTTTCTTTTTCTCCTCTGGCGGCGGTGGCGGAAGGATAAACGGCTTCGGCTGCGGGTCTATCGGCTCCAATTTACGACCCGCCAAGCCCGGATGGTCAGCAGGTATCATATAAGCCCGAAAGGTGGAATAGGCCATCGGTACAGGCGAATTTGGGTCGCCGTTGAGTTTGCGGATTTCACCACGGTAGGGGTTCGCATATTCCCAAACCATTTCGCCAGCTGGTGTCACTTCAAAGAAGCGGCCCCTTGCCCCTTCGTTGATAAAAGTATTGCCGTTTTTCATGCGATGCGCACCAGAGATAAAGCTACTGTAAAAGGAAAGTTTATCGGGTGCAGTGTACTCCCACACTGGCTTTTCGGGGCCAAATTGCTTGCCAGCTTCTATGACATAATTGCCCTTTTCATCCATCGGGGGCACCAGTTCGAGAACAGCTGAATAGTTGAGGCTGTCGCTGCCCCGCTTGTCCCAATCAACTGCGCTGGGCGGGTGGTTGTTGTACACCGTTAAGTGCCCTGCACCAGGCTTCCCATCCTCAATCCAACGAACATCGTGCTGACCGAACAACTGCTGTGCGGTGGTATCTGCCCTTGCATAATTATGGGCATTGCCCCAGCGCCATAGCAGGTCGCCCCCTTTGCCCATTCGTCCGCCTTTGTGCCCTTTAGCTTCTTCGGTAGTGGTGCTGTGGTCAATGATGAAGATTTCGCTGAGGTGCGGGGAGCTAAATACAATCTGGTCAAGTGCCGCATTGTATTTAATCGCATTAAAATGGTAGAAGTCGGAGCCTCGGTTTTCAAGCGTTTGGTTTCGCCATTCATGACCCTCCGCAACAAGTCTTTCAAAGCTATCCTGCGTAATGACAGGAGGCATTTTTTCGCCCATGTTGATGTCCATCAATTCAGGGTGTTCAGCAGGCTTGCCATAGTTGGCTTTTGTTGGGTCAACGTCCTGAACCATGTGGTCCCAGATATGCCATTCCCAGACGATTTTCCCGTGCCGCTCTCCCTCAGGCACTATCTCCACGATTTTATCCGGCCAAATGCCTGCCTTGGGTACCAGCTCCGGTTTGCGGCCAGCGGCCAATGCTTCCTCGACTGTTTTGGCTTCCCAAGATATGGCGAGGATATGGCCATTCGGCATCACGGTGAAATCATGGTGGTGGCAATAGTCTTCATTTGAATACTCAAAATCCCAGAGTATTTTATTGTCCCAAGATATTTTCTGAATCCTGCCCGATTCGCCACCGCCAGCAAAAACCGGAAAATCGGGATCGTCCACATTTTGGATGAGAGAACCGTCATCCTGAAGATAAGCCCCCAACACCCCGTAGTTGCCCTTCCATTCTTTCACGACTTCGCCCTTGCGGTTGACGAGGTAAACCTTTGCCGAATTGCTTTCCACAAACATGGCATAACCATCGGCCAGGCCCTCGCTGGTTTTGAGTAGGCCACGTTTTTTAAGGCCAAGGCCGAACATGTCCCTGTCTTTAGGAGCACCGTCCTTGGTAGCTGGCTTTGTGTCGAATTTGCAGGAGGCTGCAAATATGGAAAGTAGGATAAATGAAAGGAAAAGCTGTCTTGTTTTCATTGTTGCTGATTTTTGTTGATTATCAATTGATTGAAAAAATTTCAACGCAGGGTTCTTCATGGTGGGTTTCCTTATTTGCTGTGGTTGGGCTGCTTCAGGCAGGGAACGGGTGGCAAATAAGTTGTAAACCTAAAAAAAAAAATCTACCGATGGTTTTATTTTGAGAATGCCAAATATTTTTTTGAAACAATATTACATTTGCCGAATTAAAACAAACTAAACCAACCGGATGTATGGCAATCAAAATTATTGGCGCAGGACTCCCCAGAACAGGAACCAACACACTTAAAGCAGCTTTAGAGAAGCTGGGTTATGTAAAAACCTACCACATGAAAGAGCTTTTGATGGCTCCTGACAACCTTCACTACTGGCATACCCTTCGAGATACCGGAAGTACAGATTGGGACAAACTCTACGATGGCTACCAAGCCACGGTGGACTTTCCATGCTGCCCTTGGTACAAGGAGCACATGGCTCAATACCCAGATGCGAAGGTCATTTTTACCACTCGGCCATTTGAGGGTTGGTATAAAAGCGTATCCAGCACGATATGGAAAGCTGGACCACAGACCGTTCCGCAAAAACTGGGGATGATGGTGAAGCTGCTACTCAATCCCCGCCTCCGCAAGATTATCAAATGCGTGAAATTTTCAAAAACCTCTATTTTCGGTGGGCTGATGCACGGTGATTTTGCAGACAAAGCTGCTGCCGAAAAGCATTTTAACCAATGGATGGAAGATGTAAAAGCATCTGTCCCGGCGGATAGGCTGCTCATTTTTGAAGTCAAAGACGGATGGGGGCCGCTGTGC
>JAHEAS010000729.1 GCA_024642645.1 Saprospirales bacterium
CACGCAGGTCGCTGTAAATCGCCGTTTCTCCCTCCACCTCAGCCAACCGCCCGATGGCCCAGATGTAGTTGCGCTCCACCCGGTTAAAGTCGTCCTCGCACTGCGCATACAGCAGTCCGAAAACAGCATCAGCGTCTGTTTTACCGTAAATATGCGGCACGCCGAAGTTATCTCGGATGATGGTGACACGGTCGGCTTGGGCTTGCCAGCGGGCGAGGTCGGTGGTGGATTGGTTGGTTTTGCAGGCGGTCATTGCGAAGAGGAGAAGGATGAGGGCTTGTTTCATGATGAGTTGTTTATGAAACGCCAAATTAGTTGCTTCGCTCGATTTTTTCTTGGTTTAGATTAATTGAATGTTCGCCAATCTTTAGCCGCACTGTGGCAAGGGTGTTTGTGGTGAATCTAAGCCTCAGGGGCTGCGCGCTACGCAGAAAAACGAATACATTCCTCAAATCTGGCTCCGCTCCGGTCGCCAATAAAGAAATGCCTCAAAAGCAAGATAAAACAACGCAGCGGCAACAAGCCAGTCAGGTTCTCGGCTCACAATCACGGCCAGATGCCAAAGCAAAAAACTGCGCACCGTTGCTTCAATGGGGAAACGTGCATTGTGTTCGGTTTTGTTGGAAGTGAAGTGGGCAAAGAGCTGTCCAGCAATGGCGATGGTGGCGCCAATTGCAACAAAAACAACTGCAATTTTTGAGTCGTTTACCAATAAAATTACCAGTAAAATGCTCGCCACTGCCAGAACATCGCCGACCCATACGGTGGGGTTCCAACCAAACTTTACCGGGAAAGTGTTGTAGCCCGTGGCACGGTCGGCGGAGATGTCCTTGAGGTAGCCCATCAGTACAAAATTGGCGTAGGAGAAAAAACTCAGCAATGCGAGCAACCATAAGTCGTTGTTGTTCAACAAGTTGAAACCACCGTTGCTCGCCGCCATGAACCCTGTCAGTGGCAGCAGGGCCACAATCCAAGCGTTGTAGGGTGGTCCGCCGAACCAGAATTTTTTCTTGAAAAAAGTGTAGGTGGCCAGCCCTGTAATGGTCAAAACGGCGAAGAGGAGATTGCGCCAGTTGAGCAGCACGAGCAAAGCGCCACAACCAAAAAGACTGATTAGGCTGACCCAACGAATGGCCACTGGCGTCACCGTTCCCTGCGAGAGTGGTCGGTAGGGTGCCGAAAGTCGGTCGGTGTCCGTCTGGAAAGTATCCGTCAACGCCTGCCCAAGGCCATACCCCAAAAAGAAGGGCACGAAGGCCATCCAAAAACGTCCTTCGGCGATGTCATTGCCACCAAAAAGCGCCATTCCCGACAGTCCGGCTACACCGGAAACAAAAAAGAGATAGGGCCGGCAATGGACGAGGTAGGCTTTCCAAAATTGGAGCGAAGCGATGGGAAATGGCTTGGTGCTCATTGCTGTATTTTTTAAGGTGAATAATAGCCGTGCCCCAGCAACCGTGTCCCTTGCGGCACTAAGCTGAAATGGATGTTTTTGGCCAACCTAACCTCGCCATCCGTTTCCAACGGAAGCAATTCGTCAGTTTTGGCAAGCAGGTTTTTCACAAGTTCGGAAAAGCGTTTCGGCTTGCCCGAAAACCTGCCTTTGGAAAGGTCGGCGAGCGTTTTCATCAGTTCAAACCGGTTCATGCCTGCACAATAGTTCAGCCCTAACCAACCATCGTCCTGCTGGATGGGCTGGTCGTATTTGAAGTCGCCGGATACGTGCGGATTTTTGAGAACTGCCAGATTTGACAGTGCTACCTCATCTTCCAAATCGTTGTAAATCAATTGAGTAGTCAAATTTTTCCATTGCAGGATAGTTTGCAGCGCTGCCAAGATTATCGCACCGCCAGTCCAGTACCGCTTTAGGATTTTGAGTAAAAAACCGGGGTGGTTGAACCGGAAATTGGCAGTGGAAGTGACGCCGAGGCTGGCATTGGCTATGAAGAAAAGGCGTTCCGTTTTGCCAGTTTCATTTTCAAAAACGACCTCACCCACATCAGCCAGCCGGGAAGTCTGCCAGTTCATCCGCACAGGCAGACCCGCTATTTTCCCGCCAATTGGTTTCAAGAAATCGTTGCTGGAACCCAAGCCGATGCCACCCAATGAGAATGGCGGGTCGCCTGTTTTTTGGCGGTTCATGAGTGCGTTCAAGAGGAAATTGGCACTGCCATCGCCACCTGCCGAGATGAAGCAGTCCACTCCGTTTTCGACTAATTTCCGAAGGTGAAAATCGAGGTCGAAAGGAGGTGAGAAACGTATTTCGAGCGTACCGGGCGGCAATATCGCAAGCACCTCCTGCCTCGCTTTTTGCCAGAGGCTGCCACCCCGACCTTGGTGGGCGGTTTCATTGACCAAGATGGCTATTTTTTTCATGGTTGAAAACCTGTTCAAATGTCCAACTTTGAGTTACAAAGTCCCTTCTCAAAATCCTTCTTTCCTGAAGGTTGGGTTGTACCAAGTTTCGCCCATGACCTCCGCCAACTGGTCAATGTCCTGCTTCGCATGCGCCGCCATCATGCTGATTCGGAAGCGCTGCTTGCCCTCCGGCACTGCTGGGTATTCGATGGCGTTGAGGAAGATGCCCCGTTGGTGGATATGGTAGTTGGCCTTCCGCAAATCCATCCATTCAGGCACTTGCAGCGCCACAATGGCCGCCTCTGGCTTGGAGACGACGCCGAATG
>JAHEAS010000730.1 GCA_024642645.1 Saprospirales bacterium
TTGGTAAAATTTAATGGGCTTTTCATTTCACCAGCAAAATCTTCGCCACCGCCACCTGTGGGTCATTGGAGTTGCGGTTGGTAGCGTAAACGAGGTACACGCCTGTGTTGGCGCGCCGCCCGTTGTAGTCGTTGCCATCCCAAATGGCCTGCCCGCCCAGCGCCTCCGTTTCATATACCAACTGCCCGCTGATGTCGGTGATTTTCACGGTCGAGTCCTCAGCTAATCCTTTGATGGCGATAGGGCCGTGGTAGTCCTCCCGCACGGGGTTCGGGAACACCAACGCTCCAGAGCTGTAGCCTGGCGCTGACGTGGCCTCCGTCCGATAGGAAATTAGGCCTCGAAGGGTACCGATGTACACCTCGCCAGTTTCATCATCGAAGTCAATATCGGTGATGCCGTTGTCAAAAAGCGGGCTGTTTTCAGCGGTGAAGTGTGCGATTTGGTTATTGCCCTCTGGCGACATGACAAAGACGCCAGCGCCCGTGCCGAACCATTTTCGGTTGGCGCCGTCAATGCCGATAGCTCGTACCTCGATGTCTTCAAGGAGGTTGGCGCCGAAACCGTCCACGGTGACGAAGGGGCGGCTGCCGGCGCACTCACCGCTGAACGGGTCGCACTGGAACACCGCTGCACCGAGCTTGGTACCCACCCAAACACTGCCATCACGGTCCACTTCCATACTCGTAATTTCGTTGGTAGGCAGCACAGAATTAGAGGAGTTGAGTATCACGCAGCGGTTGTCAGCGATGCTGGCGAGGTCGTCTCCTTCATCGAAAACGATGACGCCTGTGCTATTGCCCGAAGAAAACATCCATTTGTACCCGAGGGCGTCCACGACTACTCGCTGAATCTGGTCATCCACCAGGCAAGAGAGTTCAAAGCTGTACCAATCGCCAGCATCGGTCATCACGGACAAAGGCTTCTCGGCATTGTGGTTGCATATCCAGAGGTTGTTTTGTGCATCAAAAGCGAGGCCAGTGACACGGGTGCGTGAGGTGTCCAACTGTGCCCCACGCAGGGAAGAGTTGGTTTCGTTGTAAACTTGGAATTCTTCCGTTGCTGGGTCATAACTCACAAGTGCATCAAGGAAGGCGGCGGCATACACTTTGCCGTTTTTAGGGCTTGTTTTTATGTCTAGGAAATCAGAAATCCCAGCGAGTTCGGGCTTGTTTTTTAGGTTAAACACGCTCCATTGCCCCTCCGAAAGCTCGAAGAATCCGTCCGTACGGAATACCGCGCTGAACGTGAGATCTACTCCGCCAGCAGCAACCCAAACTTTGCCGTTGGCGGCATCGAGTTGGTAGGTGTTGATGGAATAAGGGCCGTTTATACTGAAAGAAGTACAAGAGGAGCCCTTGTCCTGCACGTAAAAATCACGTGTCTCGTCAGCGTACCAGATGTTGCCTTCCTCGTCCTCGATGGCATATCTTGGAAAAACTACACAGGAGGAGCCTTTTTGCGAAGCAACATTATCCTGACCAATGGAAAAGACCTTGCCCTTGCAGCTTGCGCCACAATAGAATCCAGCCAGCAAATGCTCGCCTTCTGAAGTCAGGTAGGTCAAGTCGAGAGTGTCAGAATGAAAGATGTAGGCAGCCTCATTGCCATTGAAGCGGAACAGGCTGTCGTTCACATCGAGGTAGAGTTGGTTGTTGAACAGGGTCATGGCATCCGATTCGAAGTCTTGTGGCAGGCCCTTCGTTCCGTTCAGCCATTCCCAGTTGGAGAAGTCGTTGATATTGTAGCCGCCATTAGGGTCGGCGACATAGAGGCCGTCGTCGGTAGCTGCATAAATTTTACCTTCAAAAATGCGCACAGAGCGCACCTCTACAGGGGTTTTGATGGTATTCGGGAAAATGCCTTGCTTAAGGTTCAGCGTTGTGATGCCAAAATTGGCTGCAAAGTAGGCGATGGAGTCGTTGGCCATGAATATATCAAAGATAGTCTTGCCGCCAAGGAACGGGGCGTCAGCGATGGAAGGCAATGTCAGCACTCCCGTTTCGCTCACAAGGTCCACTTTGCTGTCATCGTACACCACGACGAGGATATTGCTCCCCCGGTTGTATTTCACAAGCTTCACCCCTACGTCACTCAGGCCCTCGACCTTGGTCATTCGGCGCACGGAACGCTCCTGTTTATCCACTTCCAGCACGGCATAGCGGGTTGCATAATAGATTTTGTCGTCGCTTTGGGTGATGTAAAGTCCATTGCTAAAGGGCAGGTGAGACTTCCATTGGCCGATGGCGAGGTCGGTTTGAGCAACAGCGGTTTTAACCAAAAACAGAAAAACAAGGAACGGGAAACAGGAGTGCAATTTTTTCATAAAATAAATAAAGGGGTGAACGGTTCAATTCGAACCTTTAACAAGCCCCGCAAAATTATTATTGTTTGCGGGCATGGTATTAAAAATTATTAGCGGAGTGGGTTCCTGCCATTTCGATTGCCTTTTCCAGCACCCATCTTTTGGCTATCATTGACTTGCAAACTTCAATTTCACGGTATGTTTTTTCAATGCCTTTATTATCAAAAGGTGCAAGCATGAACAATTTCCTTGTGAAGCGCAACATGTTGAGGTATTGTCGTTTTACTTCCTTGGAAATCAATCGATTACGCCTCACTAATATGCTAAAACTATCAATCAACGAGAACAGGGCTAGGTCTTCTCGTTGCTCAAAATA
>JAHEAS010000070.1 GCA_024642645.1 Saprospirales bacterium
ATAATTATGTTCATCATATCCTTCATTTATTTTTTGTCCTGAGTCGTTATAAGCATCATCCCTTTCCAACTCAGCACGCCCAGCAGAAATTAGGAGTCCTCCTTTATTGATATTTATCCGCTCATATTCTGCAGGTACTATGATTTTATTTTTCGTATTGGCTACACCTTTTTTCCCATTTAAGGTAAAAATTACCTTGTCAACATATTCATCATTGTAGCTGAATTCATCAAAACCAGTGAATACAGGTTTTATTACCCATTCGGCACCAGCATCTTGTGCAGCGGAATGGCTTATGGAATACAGCGATAGAAGCAATATTAGCACAGCCCTAAATCTGAATGAATTCGTTACTTTTTTGAGCATATTGGTCAAGTTTTGTTTGATGACAATAATTAATTATTAAGACAGATAAACATGATTTTATTGCAGTAAAGCCTTCGTCAATACCCCAGCCGAACATATAAGTTGGCTCCATTTTTAACTTTCCTGGCAAGCTCCTTACCACCATCCCGAACCTTACAAATAGTAGTCGCTTCCCGAACTTCCTTCATCCGCAGTCGGGATACGACAGTTTCTCTTTCAAGCTTTTGGCCTTGAACGTCCTCCGTTGTCACTTCCACCACTTCCATTGGGGTGCCCGGAAGAAATCCCGACATGGTGCCACCTCCGATTAGCACTGTTTCTGCTTCCTCCTTGGATGTTTCCAGTATGTCAAGCAAGTGCAATTTTGGGGTTACGTTGTAGAATATATCCGACCACATATTTTTGGCCAAATTATCGGATACCTGTTTGAAAGCTATGGCGTCAGCCTGTTCGACGTTGAAATAGTTGCCATTGGCTCGAATATAAGGCACTTCTGATGAACCCCCCATTTTGTATGTTTTCTCAAAAGCAGCCTCGCCAGTGGCGATATTGGTTGCCTTGAGGTTGAGGGTTAGGTTTATGGAGTAAGTAACTGACTTGGGGATTTTCGGAACAGGGGTTTTATTTACTGTTGCGGTAGGTTCTTTTTTTTCTTCCTTTTTGGGTTCCGATTTTCCTTTTTCGCTTTTTTGTGCTGGAGCAGTCTTTTTTTGTGTGTCTTCTGCTGTCAGGTAGTTGATTTTGTTACTGTAATCGTAGCTCACGATTTCACCTGTCAGAAGCAGCTCACTCCCGATGGAAATACCCCCTTGGGTTGCGTCCGATTTCGTTCGCATTTGCACCCGCTTTTCCTTTTCAATCAGGTCATATACCTCACGGTCGAGGGCATCAATGAGCAACGGACGGCTAGCCATGGCATCAAGGCAAGCGTCCCGAATTACCTTGGCTTTTGAATCCCGGATTTTAGCACTCGCCGAAGTTTTGAAATCGTCAAAAATCACACTTGTTCGGGCTGTTGAAGGAGCGAAGGCGGGCAACGGGAATTTGCCAGTAGCACATATAAGGGTAGCACCTTTGTCCATCATCTCCAACATTTCCTTTTTGCCTCCAAGCACATTGAATTTTGCCAGTTTATAATTGTAGTCGTTTGCTTTTTCAATCTGCCCAACATAATTTACATGTGGGAATACTTGGTCGTCCACTTTGTAAAATTTCTCAATGGCATAGGCATAAAACAGCGTACCTTTTTTACAATAAGCGGTCATGGGAGCATCGTTTACAAGCACTATCTTAGCTTTTTCACCATCTTTTTGAAATACGCTGTCTATAACTGCAGAACTGGCCAACATTCCTTTGAAAATTTCCTGACTTTTTTGGCAAGTAGCTTCAATCAACTTATTGTGTAAAAAGACATCTTCTTTCAACTTCGTAAATGGGGTGTAGTCTTTGGAATTGACAGTAATATAAAAATTGTCGTATTTCAATATTTTGGAAGTGGTTACATCTGAAAACCTTACGGAGGCATTTATATCAATAACTGTATAATTTTCCATTCTCCAAAAAATATGTGTGTCCTTTGTAAAAACTGAGTCTTCAATAACGTATTGGTGAAAAGAATTTATCTCCAGCCTTATAAGTGCTTGACTCCCAAGCAATGCCCAATAATAATATTTCCGCAATGCTTCCTTGGTCATTCCCTGTGAGGTCATCCTATCAATTCTATCCAACTTAGTTTTATCAACTATAGTATATGGCGCACTGCCGAAGGCTCCACCATCAGTGACACAAGCATAAAACCGCTTAGAAACCTCGCTGCCAATATCCTGTGGCACATCTTCGCCAAACAGCGGTGCAAGCGTACCAAAAACAGGCCGATAGGGTCTGCCCAATGGGTCGTTCCCTTCGAGTATGCCCTGTGTTTTCGCAGGGATATGAATAATGAAAAGAAGTGCTGTGTACAATATAAAGCGAAGCATAAGCAATGTGTTAGTTCATTATTCGACAATAAATGGTTTTCTTTTCATCAAGCAATCTGAGGATGTCCGACCCTCCTTTTTTGACTTTTGCTTGGGAAAAATTGGCGTTTTCAACCTTATCTATTTTCGCCTCACCTATTGGGGCGAAACGTTCAAATGATTCCTCTCCAACTTGTTCCATTTCCACGGCAAAGATTTCGAGTAACTGGCCTTCCTTGAATCCTTTACTGCTGCCACCCGCAATTAGTATGAGTTGCGCATCCCCCTTTTTCGACTCCAAAACCCTTACCACCACTGCCTTCTCTACCATCACTATCTTATTAGCCAATTTATTTACGATATCCTTTATTTGCTTTTTATAATAATTAACTGGGGCAGTCATATCTACCTTCCTCACTTCCTTTTCAACGGCCATTTGATTTGACACGCTGACGAGCTTCAACTCAAGTAACCATGTTGTAAAATCATAGTTCCCAACTACGATATACTCAGCCCCGACCGCCACGCCTTGCTCCACTACCTTGCCATCAATGAACTGTTCCGATTTCTGCCGTTCCAATTCCTGTTCTATCTTTTGAGTAGACTTTCTGTCCACAACAGAAAAGGCTCCATGTCCAATAAAAGCACTTGCAACCTCGGCTTCACAAACAGGGAGCACTGCCCGATAGTCCCCTTTGCCTTCGTGGGTAAAGCGGTCAATCAATAAAGAGGTTTTTGCAACCTGGGAGAAAAGGAGTTGAGTTAAAAATAGGAGTGTCCCCAAAAGTATCGAACGCATGTGCTTATTGGTTTAGAATGATAGGTTTCCCACTATCCCGCAGCCAGCCCAAAAACAGGCTGTTCATGGCATTCCAGCGGGCAGTTTCTACTGCCGTGCCAGATTCGTAGAACTTGAACATCCACTCATATTGGGTCTTCAAAGCTTCATCCACGATAGTTTCGAGGTCAGTTATCATGTTTTTTGCTTCGCCAAAACAGGGCGACTCCGCATCTACTTGGCTTAAAATATGGAGCGCCTTCGAAAAATCGTTGGCCGCTTTTGCCGCTTTTGCCGCTGTCAAGTTATTGGCACATTCAGTTGCTTGCAGTTGTTGGTAAATTACCTGCTTGGCCTCATTTACCTCATTGAAGCAAGGTGTCCCTTGTGGCACGGATTGCAACAAGGCAAAGGCATTTCGGTACTGCAGGCGGCTGCCCAAGTCATTGGCATTGGTTAAAATGGTGGCGCAGTTTTTTTCGTAGTACCCCGAAATAGCAGTTTGGAATTCCTTCAAAGCCCTTCCCAACTGTGGCTGATTCTTGCGGATACCACTAATGGCCTTCGAAATGGCTTCGTCGGCAGTGCTGCCAACCCCAGTCAGCGTGGCTTCCTGCACCTCAAGCACTTCATTCGTGTAAATATTTTGAAGCTTAAGCATTAGGCTGAGTTTGACAGTGGGCTTGCTTTTCATGCCCTCAATTTTGCCTTGCTCTAATATTTCGAGCGCGGGCTGAACCGAAAAAACTGAAAAATTAGCGTTGGCGCTTCCATCACCCGAAGTCAACAAAGTTAGCATTTGGCTCTCCAAACGTGTTTGGTACTGGTTGGAAATCCCTTTCCCAAGCGTTGGTTTGCCGAGCAGCAAGCTGACATCATTGGCCTGTGCCCTCAGTTGAAGCTGAAAAAATGAAACAAGCAGCAAAGGCAGTAGGATGGTCTTTTTCATGTTGGATTAATTGATGGTGATGAAAATCTTGCTTCCCTGCACGTCCCTTGTGCTTTCAAGGCCAAGTTTTTTTAGGTAGTTCCGCAAACTGGCTGCGAACTTGGTTGGGCGATAGGCTTTGCCTTCTTCATCAAAAAACGGCAGCCGAAGCTCGTCAATGATCAACTTGGTGGCGGTTACGCCTTGTATGTGGAAATAATTTTTGTAAGTGTTTTCCTCCAACCAATCCTCCATCACTTCTGAGAACATCTTCTCTTCATCGCCAATTTCACTGTCCATGTCCATGCTTGAACCTTCTCCAAAAGTGATATTGAGGGATGCGATTCGTCCATTCTCCACCATCTCATCAAACTTGAGTTGCATGGTGTTTAGGAAATCCTCAACCAAACCGTCAACGGCCTTTTCGGTCAGTTTTTCGTAATTATCGGTGTAAAACTTTGGGGAATTGCCCACCTTGTTGGCCAGCGAAATGCCAGAGTAGGCATCATAAGCGGTTACGATGACCGTAATGCTATTGCCGCTTCCCGTGTTTACGGGTTTTGCCTCTGTTTCAACATAAATATCTGCACCAGATAGCTCGATGATTTCCTGTTTGAGCGATGACTGGTTTTCCAGTTCCATCGCCTTGTCGTTGCTAAGTTGCTTCAGCTTCGCCCGAAAGTCAACGGTGGAAAAACCCCTGTTGTCAAAACCCTCTTTCATTTTTGTCACGGCCACTCTGAGGTTGATGTCGTTTTCCAGAATATTGCGCATGTCCTGATTTTCCCGTACGAATGGGACAACCATGATGGTGGGTTGTATCTTGCGAGTTGTTGTGGGAGAAACTTCTTGGGCACTACCGACAATGGTGAAAAGCAGCAGCCCCAGCAAAGTTGAAAGTCTGAAATTCATGGAGTTGAAGGTTGGTTAAAGGCCAAATTTGCGAACGACGCCTTGTTGCTCCATATCACGGCGCAGGGCGTCCACGTTGATTTTGACCTTCATCAATATGTTTTTTTGATTCTTGTTAGCAGGAGAAAAAGCAGAAAGTTCTTCAGAAAGCATCATGAACGATTTATACTTTCCATTTGCAAGGAGGTTTTCGAAATAGGTATTGTGCTGTTTTCGAGCCTCGGCCTCGTTCGGCACGATCGGGAGTTGGTATTGTGAGCCGGGTATTCCTCGGAAGATGAGATTCTTGAATGCGCTTGTTTCCGCATTGTTTATGGCATCAGGTTTTGATTTGCCATAGCCAGCCGCAGATACCATGATTGTACCTTTTTCGCTGGAGGAAATATAGTTGACTTCACCAGTGCTTATTTTAGAACTGTTGCAAGAAGGCAACAGAAGGGCAAGTGCGAACATGAAAGAAAGTAGCGGATGGTTCATCAATCTTGAGATTTGTGCTGGCGAATATAGCTGATAGATTCCTTTGTCTGCTAAATTTCACATCGAAAATTAAAACCACCCCTTTCTATCTCTGTTACTATCTGCATCTTAAAAGCATTGGAATAGTCCTGTTGCGTCCGTTTTAAATACTTGACATCTAAGGCTTTGTACACTTTGTCACTTTTTTGTGTGACACTATTTCAGGACAAGACAAAAAATTGATTGTCAAATACTTGGAATAAATGCTGGCAGTGGCAGCGGCTCTTCCATTTCTTCGTAAACATCGGTGAGGAAGCTATGCTGGCTGAGGTTATTTTTTAGAACTTGTTGAATCTTGTTCTTCAAAACCCCTATTTTGCATCAAAATCAAATCGTATGAGCCAAAGTAAGGCCGTCTCAAAAGAAATAAAACAAGCTGGAAATACCCTGGCAAAAAAATTCGGCGCCAGTCAGGTCATCCTGTTAGGCAGCCATGCCTATGGCCATCCCAGCGAAGACAGCGATGTGGACATTTGCGTTATTTTGGATTTTGCTGGCCAACGAAAAATTGAGGTCATGCGGGAAATAAGGCGGGAACTGTCGGATATCGTTTCCAGACCATTGGACATTTTGGTTTACAGTGAAAGCGAGTTCAACGAAAGGGCCATGCTTACCGCTACCTTGGAACACAAGATTTTGACACAAGGAATCAAAGTATATGAACAACCGGGACGTCGCACAAGAATGGTTCAGGGTAGCTGAGACGGATTTGTCATCAATGGAAAAGCCGCCCCAACCAGCTAAGTTGGGGCGGCTTTTTTACACTAAAAATCGATAATCAAATACTTGGAATAAAAGCCGGCAGCGGCAGCGGCTCCTCCATTTCTTCGTAAACATCGGTGAGGAAGCCCTTGGACTCCATCCACTGGTCGTTGAAGACCTTGCCGAGGTATTTGGCGCCGTGGTCGGGCAGGATGAGCACCACCACGTCGTCTTTCGTGAATTCGTGCTGGATTTGCAGCAGTGCCTGGATACCTGCGCCGCTGGAATAGCCAGCGAAAATGCCTTCCATCAGCGCCAACTCACGGGTGCGCAGGGCGCTTTCCCGGTCGGTCACTTTCACGAATTTGTCAACCAGCTCGAAATTGCAGTTGGCGGGAATGATGTTCTTGCCCGTCCCCTCGATTTCGTAGCTGTAAATTTCATTGGTGTCGTACTCACCCGTTTCGTGGTACTTGGCCAAAGCCGAACCGTAGGCGTCCACACCAATGATGCGCACCTTCGGGTTTTGCTCCTTGAGGTACTGGGCTGTTCCGCTGAGGGTGCCGCCCGTACCAGCACTGGCAATGAGTGCCGTGATTTTACCTTCGGTCTGTTCCCACAATTCGGGTCCAGTGGTCAGGTAGTGCGCACGAGCATTCTCCGTATTGAAATTCTGGTTGATGTACAATGAGTTGGGAATTTCCCGTGCCTTGCGCTCGGCCACTTTGTAGTAGGAGCGAGGATCGTCGGGCTTTGCTTCTTTCGGGCAAATGATTACCTCGGCGCCCATGGCTTGTAGGCAGTCAATTTTCTCCCTCGAAACTTTGCTGGTAAGCGTCAGTACACATTTATAGCCTTTCACGGCGGCGCACATGGCGAGGCTGAAACCAGTGTTGCCACTAGTAGCCTCAATGAGCGTACCGCCGGGGTGCAACCTTCCGGTGCGCTCGGCTTCTTCAATCATGTGCAAAGCAATGCGGTCCTTGGCTGATTGGCCAGGGTTGAAACCTTCACATTTTACATAAACAGTGGGAGCAATGGTCTGGGTAATTCGATTGAGACGAATGAGCGGTGTGCGCCCAATCGCATCTAGGATGCTGTTATAAGTCATAGACCAGCGAACTTTTGTGTGCAGTATTTCTTAGCGAACGAATGTGTTGCAAACATACAACATAGATAACGAAGGTAAGGATTCCTTGCAAAGTTTAAGCAATTCGGGCGATTTTTTTAACAAAAAACGGCACTTAGCACTGGGTTAACTTAATAATTGAAAGGCTATCCAACTGCCGAAATAAGCCAATAGGCCCATGAATCCGAACTGCACCAGTGGCCATTTCCAAGTGCCCGTCTCCCGCCGCACCACGGCCAGCGTGCTCATGCATTGTAGCGCAAAAACATAAAAAACCAAGAGGGAAGCAGATGTGGCTGCGGTGTAAACCTTTTCTCCGGTGTCCGGGTGGTGGGCTTGGGCAAGGCGGTTGTGGATGGTACCCTCGTCGTCAGTACTGCCGATGCTGTATATGGTGGCCATTGTGGCGACAAATACTTCCCTTGCGGCAAACGAGGTGATGAGTGCAATGCCAATTTTCCAATCAAAACCCAATGGGCGAATCACTGGCTCGATGAACTTACCAAGGTGCCCGGCGAAGCTCGCCTCGATTTCGTAGCTCGCCACGAGGTTGCCGGTGGCCGTTTCGTCTAGGTTTCTTTGCTGCGCAATGTTCGTGGCCTCCGCCTTCGCAGCCTCCATTTCAGCCGAAGGCCCATAGCTTGCCAAGCCCCATAGTATGACACTGGCCACCAAAATGACCTTGCCCGCCCCTAACACGAAAGCCGATGTTTTTTCCCAAATCGTAATTCCGACGTTTCGCCAAACGGGCAGTCGATAAGGCGGAAGCTGCATCATCAGCCATGACGGCTCACTCGATTTCAGTATTTTTTTGAGTACCCAAGCAGAGCCGAGCGCTGCCACAATGCCCATCAGGTAAAGCCCCATAAAAGCCAATCCCTGTGCATTGAAAAGTCCCAGCACCCGTTTCGGGGGCACGACAAAACCAATCAGCACCGTGTAAACGGGGATTCTTGCGGAGCAACTAATGAGCGGCGTGACGAGGATGGTGATAAGCCGTTCCTTCCAATTGCTGATGGTGCGGGTAGACATGATGGCCGGTATTGCGCAAGCGCCACCAGACACGAGTGCCACCACGCTTCGCCCGTTCAGCCCGAATTGCTGCATTATTTTATCGAAAATGAACACCGCACGGGACATGTAGCCCACTTCTTCGAGCAGCGTCACGAGCAGGAACAGGATGGCAATTTGCGGAACGAAAACCACGATGCCACCCAGCCCAGAGAGGATACCTTCGGTGAGCAGGTCGGTGAGCCAGCCAGCAGGGAGTTTCGATTTCAGTGTTTCAGCGGCCCAGCCGAAGCCCATCTCAATCCAGTCCATCGGGTAGGAAGCCCATGAAAACATGGCCTGGAACACCACGAACATGACCCCAAAAAAGATGATGGGTGCAAAAGTCGGGTGAGTCAGTACATTGTCCAAGTGGTCGCTGAGGGTAGTTTTTTCAGCTTTTTTGACAATTGCCTTTTGTAAAACAGGTGTGAAAAGCTCGAATCGACGCATTGTTTCCACGATTTGGAGGCGCAAGCCGTTGAAGCCCTCCACCTCTCCAATATGAGTTACGTCCGATTTTTCCTTTGCTGTCAGGTGCGGCAATTTCAGGACGTGATGTGCCACGAGCAGCGCACGATATGGGTTTTCGATGCCTAACAGCTGCTGCACTTGACCCAGGGTATTCACCTCCATCGGCCCCGGTTGGTAGAGCGGATCGGCGCTTTTCTTGCTCCGCAAAATATCGGTAATGGCCTGTTTTAGCTCGCTGATATTTGCACCAGTGCGCCCGCTCACGGTGAGAACCGGCATTTGCAGGAACTCGGAAAGTTGTTGGGTATCTGCCACGATTCCTTCCTGCTCCGCCGTGTCGGCCATGTTCAGTGCCAAAATGCAGGGAAGACCGAGGTCTTTGATTTGGGTCAAAAGCAGGAAGTGTTTGTCGAGGCTGGTCATATCGGCCACGTAAACTACCGCATCAGGAAAGTTCTCGTCGTTGGGATTGGCGAGCACGTTGAGCACCACCCGCTCGTCTTCAGAATTGGGGTAAAGGCTGTAGGCGCCTGGAAAATCCACGAGCACAACTTCTTCGCCATCAGGCAGTTGGAGTTTTCCAGACTTTTTTTCGACGGTAACGCCGGGGAAGTTGGCTACCTTCTGCCGTAGCCCGGTGAGCTGGTTGAAAATAGAAGATTTGCCGCTGTTCGGGTTTCCAGCAAGTGCTACGGTATTCATACTTTGTATCTGTCCAAACAAAAAGGGTATTGGGAATTAGCTATTCGTTATACTATTGTCCAACTCAATACCCAATTCAGTCATTGTCCAATGTCGTCATGATATTGCTTGCCTCGTCATTGCGCAGCACGATGGTCATGCCGTCTACCTTGAGATAGTAGCCGCCGTTGAACGGAGCAATGCGAACGACCCGTAACCGACTGCCAGGCAGTACGCCCATGGTCATCAGTTTACCTGCAATATGGTCATCGGTGAAGTGCGTGATGCGCCCACCATTGCCTACTTTTAGTTGGATGACGGAGTTGGCCATTTTGGCTAAGTTTTAATTTTTAAGTTGCGGGTTTCAAACAAGGCTCGCAGCTTTTGAC
>JAHEAS010000731.1 GCA_024642645.1 Saprospirales bacterium
TCGAAAGCGACTGGCTCTCGCCCATGTCGTCGCCCATAGAAGCACCAACGGCGGCGAAAAGTGAGGCATAAATAAAGTAGCCACCCACAAAATAGAACAGGAACAACGGCAGGATGTACCCCCAGTTTTGGCTGGCAATGGCCTGAAAAATCTCCCCAGCCTGGGAGACCGTCACTTCTGGTGGTGGCTGGGACATCGGCCCCATGGCAGGTTGAATAGAAGCTGGGTCAACATGCAGGAACGCCGTGGCTACGGAGGATAGTACGACCGTCATAATGATCCAAATCAGCATTTGCGTCAGCCCTACGGCACTCACGCCGAGTATTTTGCCTAGCATCAATTGGAAGGGCTTTACGGACGAAATGATAACCTCCACGATGCGATTCGTCTTTTCCTCCATCACCGAGCGCATGATCATTGCCCCATAAAAAATCAGTACGATGTAGATGATGAACCCAGAAATAAAACCGATGGCCGTGGCCAGTTCGGCGCTGCTTTTTTTGCCCGTTTCCACCAGTTCGCCCTGGTCGTTGAAGGCTAGTTCCTCTTGTTCAATGCCCACATTCGTTTTGAAATTCTTCATTACCTCAGCGCTGTAGCCGGCATCTTTTATCCTTTTGGCCTCTACCTGTTCGGATACCCTATCCGTGACATAGCCTACCACGCTCAACGAAAGCTGCCCCTCGGAAAAATAGCTGAGATTGAGTTTCTCCCCAGCAGTTGGCAACGTGGGTATGAACAGCACCCCGTCAAAGCCCCGGTTTTTGTAGGTGGCCTTGAGCACGTCGAGCGGCTCGGTGGAGAGTGTAAAACTGGCCCGGCCCGATGTGTCGGAAGGAGGCACGAAGATGCCGGAGTCGTCCTTTACCACCAATGACTTGCTCTCCTTGCCGGCAAACAGCGTGACCAGCACCGGAATGGTGAACAGCGCCACAAAAATGATGGGCGATAATAACGTGATGAGGATGAAGCTCTTCTTTTTTACCCTCGTGAGGTATTCCCGTTGAATGATGAGCCAAAGTTTATCCATGATTTTTTAAGTAAAAAGTAAAAAGGAGAAAGTAAAAAGTTTGGCAATCTGCCAACTATTGAACTGCCAACTCAAGCGCCAACTGTCTCGTTGACCCGTTTGATAAAAATTTCGTTGATGCTCGGCAAAATCTCATTGAAAGAACTGATTTGCACACCCGCTCCGATGAGGTATCGCAGCACTTCGTTCGTGTTGGTGCCATCTGTCACCTGCACCGTCATGTGGTGATTTTCGCTGTTTTTTAGGGTGAAAAAACGGCTTGCATCTTGTAGTTTTTCAGGCAGCTGGCCGCTGTACCCGATGCTGAACAGGTTCTCTTTGAAGCGCTGTTTCACCTCCTTCACCTGACCTTCCAGCACATTGCGTCCCTTGTTGATGAGCACGATATGGTCGCACATTTCCTCCACCTGCTCCATTCGGTGCGTCGAGAAAATGATACTCGTGCCCTGTCTTGCCAACTCCCGGATTTCCGCCTCGATGAGGTTGGCGTTGATGGGGTCTAGGCCGCTGAATGGCTCGTCGAGAATGAGTAGCTTGGGCTTGTGCAGCACGGTCGCCACAAACTGAACCTTCTGCTGCATGCCTTTGGAGAGTTCGTCCACCTTCTTTTCCCACCAGTCCACAATGTCCAGCCGTTTGAACCAGTAACTGAGCGCTTCACGAGCTTGCGCAGCACTCAGCCCCTTAAGTCGGGCGAGGTAGGTGAGCTGCTCGCCGACCTTCATTTTTTTGTAGAGGCCCCGCTCTTCGGGCATGTAGCCGATGTCAGACTGGTGGGTACTGCGGATGGGTTCGCCATCCAGCCAGATTTGCCCGCTGTCGGCTTTGGTGATGCTGGTGATGACGCGGATGAGGGAGGTTTTGCCAGCGCCGTTTGGCCCCAGCATGCCAAACACCACACCTTTTGGAATGTCGAAGGTTACATTATCCACGGCCCGGAATTCGCCGTAGGTTTTAACCACTTGTTCAAGTCGGAGGATATTCATGTCTTGGTTTGATTGTGGCAGCAAGGTAGGTTTTTCAGGAAAAACCTTGGTTCAATTATTCTATTTGTACTTACTTTTCCTCGATGAATTTGCAGGAACGAATGTGACGCATTTTCCAGCATCGGTCATATACCAGAGAAACAGGCTTCATTGTAGTTTCGATACTTTTCTAAAAATATCCGTCTAACAACCAAAATATCGTCAACATGAAAAAGACAGCGTTTCCACTTTTAGCAACCATGTTCGCCATGCTACTTTTTCTGGCAGCTTGCCGAGAGGGCGGCAACCCAACGCAAACCACCAGCGAGGCCGTTCAGGACAGCTTGGAAGCCGCTACTGCAATTGACTCGCTCGCCAAAGAACTCGACCAGACTGTCGATGAAATTGAGCAGCAGACCAGCGAACTTAAATCGGCGCTTGACTCGCTCTGAGCCGCCAACTTTCAACCTGATTTTTTTAAAAAAATTAAAGAAATGAGAATTAAAAAATTGTTCAGCATCATTTTTATCGTGGCCTTTACGGCCAATTTAAGCAACCTTCTTGCGCAGCAGGAAAGGGCTAAAAACACCGAGAAAAAAGAACAGAAAGCCGTACAAAAAGCTTCGAAGGAAGCCGACAAGGCCACCAAGCAAGCTGAAAAAGGCAGCAAGGAAATCAGG
>JAHEAS010000071.1 GCA_024642645.1 Saprospirales bacterium
TGTGGTAATGTTCAGTATCAGCTTCTGCAATTCCACCAAGTCAAGCGTGGATACCACACCAGAGCGGTTCACATCGGCTGCGATGATGGCGTATGGATTATCGAGAAGCGCAATGTTGAGAATGTGCCGACGGATAAGCACGATGTCGAAGGTCGAGACACCGTTCAGCGGTTTAGTGTTATAACTTGGTGTTAGTGTGTAGTCTTGTCCCAAAGGAAGGTTGGGGAAAGCAAAAGTACCGTCCACGTTGGTCTGCACACCGTTGTTGATGCCACCACTGAGACCAACCAGCTTGCCAGATAGCGGGTCGCCGTTTTGGCGGGATAGCTTCCCGGCGATGGTCGCCGTATTGCCGGTGCTGCAAACGTTGAAGTTGTCCTGCACCACCACATTGGTTTGGCAGAGGGCACTGTTGCCCGCCTGGTCAGTTACTGTGAGTGTCACGACTTTGGTACCGATGCTCTGGCAATCAAAGGTGTTCGGGCTTACCTGCATAATCAGGCTCTGCGTTGGCGAGCAGTTATCGTTACTGCCATTGTTTATCATGGAGGGTGTCACGGTGACAAATCCGTTTTGCTGGATGGTCACTGCCACGCCACTGTTACAAATGGGGCTGGGTGCTTGGGTATCTACCACTGTAATTTGCATGCTGCAAGTGGATGTGTTGCCGCAGCCATCGGCCACTGTGTAGGTCACTGTGTGAATGCCTTTCGGATAGGTGCCACTCGCTGCGCCGTTTTGGCTTTGGGCAAACTGCGAGCTATTCGTTATCGTCAAAGTCGAGCTGCAATCATCTACATTTGGCAGTGGTACGGTTACGAGTTTTTGGCAACCGAATCCTTCAATGCCTGCTGTTAAATTGGCCGGACAGGTAAGCACTGGTGCCGTACTGTCCCGCACTTCAATCACCTGCGTTTGCTCCCAAAAACCCACGCCATTTGGGTCGTTCGGCTGGTAAGAGCACCAGTCAATAACCGCCCAGTTGCGAATGAGCTTGTAGCAGGCAGGCTGCGCTGTATAAAAATAGTAATCGGTGTGGGTAATCTGCAGTTGCTCGCAATCCTTGCCAAGCACCACCACGTCGCCAGTCACGCTGACATCGGTGTTGGGCTCGCATTCGTAAGTAAGTATGTCGGCGGGAAACGTCACAGTAATCGGCGTGTTGTCGGCAACGGTCACTATCTGCTGGCAAGAGGCCGTGTTGTTGCTCTGGTCCTTGGCGGTCCAGGTGCGTGTCACGATGCCATTGCCACAGTTGTTCAGGTTAATCTGGTTCGAGTAGGTCGTCGTAGCCACGGCGCAGTTGTCGGTGGCGAAAGGCTGTCCGGTCAGCGCCGGATTATTGAAGTCCTGCCCACAGCCAATGGTCACTGGGCCGGGACAGATAATTTCAGGTTTGATTAGGTCTTTCACAATAGCCGAGCTTTGGCAGGTGCTGGTGAGGCCGCCTGCGTCCACCACTTTCAAGGTCACCGGAATGGGAGCACCGATGTTCGAGCACTCAAATGAAACGAAGGTGTCGAACGGTTGGCCGCCCCAGCTCACCTCCATGTGGTCAATGCCGCAGTTGTCGTAGCTGCCATTGTCGAAGGTGGTCGCAAAAATCAGTGTCGTGCCGTCATCGAGAAGATTGGCTTGCACTTGACCGTTGCAAAGTGCTACGGGCTTCACCTCGTCCTTCACTTTCACGCTCATCTGGCAGGTACTGCTGTTGTTGCAGCCGTCCGTTGCCGTGAAAGTCACCGTGTAGGTGCCAACTGGCACACTGGTAAATGGGCCATACCCCGTACCGAACTGCCAAGATGGCGCTACCGTGGCACCAGAGCAGCCGTCCGTTGCATTTGCTTGCGGCAAATAAACCTGTGCTGTGCAAACGCTCGGATAAGTCGTGAAAACCATGTTGGCTGGGCAGGTAATGGCAGGTGGCGTTTTGTCTTCCACCCTGATGACTTGGGTAAAAATCCTGAAATCTTCCGTGCAAAGGTCGAAGATGGACCAAGTGCGGAAGATTTTGCGGCTGCCGCCGCAAATCGGAATTTGTTGGTCGTTGAAAGACACGACAAGGTCGCAGCTAAGCGTGTTGTCCATCCAAACGCTGTCAATCATTGGGTAGCCAGTGATGGACAAGTTGAGGGGGTCTTGAAGGCTGCATTCGAGCGCAGGCTGCTGCACGCCGTCCCGGTGCTTCGGGAATTCCACCATCATCAGCGTTGCTTTTTTCAAGAAAAAATGCTGTGTACACGTGGTGCTGTTACCGTGCTCGTCGGTGGCCGTCCAGGTGCGCTGCAGATGGGCAGTGACAGGCACGTTGCCGATAGAGTCGTCACATTCAAGGTCAGTCAACAAATCCGTGTAGGTAAAAGTGATGCTGTCGGAAGGACTAACATTGTCGGTAACGGAAGGTGTCTCAAGGCTGTCAAGCGGGGTGTTGCACCAGATGAAAACTGTGTCGTTGCTGCAATCAATCACCGGTGGTTGGTTGTCAATCAGCGCAATGTTTGCGTTGCAGGAATTGCCGCTGGCAGGGTTTGTAATCGTTGCGACGAGCAGTTGGTCAATCAGGGAAGCGTTGAGTTGCTGGCCGTGCTGGCCCCCGTTCTCGTCCACAATAACGATAGTAAAATTGTTGGAGCAACCGTTGGAACTTTGCAACAGCATCGGTGGGTAGATGGTGGTGTTGCCCGTGTTATCGAGCGCCACCGAGATGCTGTTGTTGCAAACTAAGGCACATTGGGAAGAGGCGGTTTGCCCGCACAGAAAAAACAGTGCTGTTGATAGTACCGTCCTTATCATGAACTTGAACCTTCCTAAATACCGGGGGGCATGGGGGGATTCACATGTTATTCTGTGCGGAGCAAAACCGTTACCTTTTACCATGAGATTATAAATGTTAATAGTGAGTTCGATTCATTTGGCGGCTCATAATGGCACCGGGCTGTCTGTATTGTTTTTTTTGAAAAAGACATGCCAAGGCCAGTCAGTTACGTGCCCCACAGGGGTGAGCCCCACGGGGGTGAACCGCCGTAAAATTTGCCTTCCAATTCGTTCAGAAAGGCTTAAAAAATCTGGTGTGTAAGGTTTTGCAAAAAAGAAATGTAAGGTCGTGCTACCTCGTTTGGCGGCACGGGGCATAGCTATGCCCAGGATGTATTTGACCCGCTCTTCGGGTTCGTAGGTTAAAGATTCGACTTGTTGTTTGTTGAGAAAGGCCCAGGGTTCCTGGATAAAAGTGGGAAAGCTTAGTAAGCTCGGTTTCCGGACTTTTCTCATAGTATGTCAGCCATCATGTAGCTGTCGGGAATTCAAAGTTTCAATAAAGTTAATTTAAAAAATTGTGCCAATTGTACCCTAAACGGGCTTTTGGGTGAAATAAATTTTGGGGCTTTTGGTTCAAAATGGGGCAACATATTTTAGAATTGTAATTCGTAAAAAATTGAACATCAGTTAATTGTCGCTCAAATCGGCAAATTTTTATTCCTGTAAAAATAATCTCCAACCTCACCCATGCGCCTCCAGCCCCAGTACCTGCTCCAACCGTACTGGCCTATTGGCATCTGCCCAAGTCTGGTATTCCCCGCCGTAGCCTGCCGCTGCTTGCAATGATTTTACCCGGTCAAATATGCGCTGTAGCTGTTCGTCACTCGGAGGTTTCATGTGTCCAATGCGCTCGGCCAGGGCAGCCACATTCACCGATACACTGTCTTCCTTTTCCCGAAACTGAGCCCTCACCGAGCCATCGGGGTTGGCCAGGTAGCCTTCGGCAATGGACTCGGAGATGGACTTGCCATGCTCCACGCTCTCTTTGATATTGCCACGCCCCGTCACCGCATTTCCCACGGCAAACACGTTCTCGAAGCCCTTCAATCGGCAGCATTCCTCGCCTTCCACCTCCATCAGGTAGCCTTTCATTGGCACACCTGGCAGTCGTTCTGACACGCTCCCGATGGAAGAAACCACCAGCGGCGCAGGATATGCACGGTCAGCGCCGGGCACTTCAATCACCTTGCCGTCCTCTACCTTCGTCTCCCGCAGCACCAGCCCAACCAGCTTGCCATCCTCCACGATTTTGTCCACGGGAATATGGCAGGGCAGCACGTTGAACAGGAACTTGGACTGGGCGTTCAGCAGCACTTTCTCCCGAACGGTCTCGGCCTTGGCCAGCTTTTCTGGGGTGTCCGTGTCACCGGGGAATAGCGGCATGTCCTTCACCCGTCGGCGATAGACGAGGGTGCAGCCCTTCAAGCCCAGGTCGGCGAGGCTGAGGCTGTGCATTTCCAGCACCTTGCCGATGCCCCGTTCCAGGTCGAACATGGTGGTTTGGATGCCCCGCTCGGCCAGTGCCGTCATCACGGTTTCCATCATCAGCGCCTTGCAGATGTCAATGGAGGCGAGGCCGCCGCCAATGACGAGTGCCCCATCGGCCAGTGCTATTTTTTCGCCCTGAAAGCTTGGTTCGTGAAAGTGGTTGTACCAGTGCATGAAAGGGTTTTGGTAGTAAAGCCCTTTGCCCAGATATTCGTCAATGCCCTCGATGCCCAGCGGTCGGTCACGCCAAGCACCCGTTGCGAGGAAGACCGCCGAGAAGCCCCAGTTTTTCACAACATCCTGAAAGTCAACGTTTAGTCCAAGCTTTGCATACGGCACAAAAGTCACTTGTGGGTCGGCAAGTTTACTGTCGATATTAGCCTCCTCTTTGTCACGGAGCTTGGCGTGCCATTTGGGCAGGCCATCTTCTATTTTGCCGTAGGGCAGTGCATTTTGTTCAAAAACCACGGAGCGTATGCCCCGCTGCGAAAGCTGGTGGGAGGCCTCAGCCCCAGACACAGCACCTCCGAAAATTGCAACGACGTGAGGGTTCATGCGGCAAGATTTTGATGATTTTTTAATTGGCAGCCACAAGTTATTAAAAGCGGATAAGACGCAAAATGATTTTGTCAAAATTTGCCGTACACCTGTTTTCAGCAGTAATAATCTCGCCGATGCGCTCGTTTGCCATTTTGATTTTCAGCCCAACAAATTTGGCAGGCATCTATGGGCGAACTTTCTTGGCGCTAAAGGTTTATTTGTAAAATTTGATTCCAAGAGGGTCCTAGTTGTTTCACCTAAAAGGCGACATTTTCTCCGGTAAATTGCATGGAAAAAAGATTGATAAATCTCGTTTTGGCGCTTACACTGGCCATTTTTAATGCCGCTTCGCAAAGCAGAACGGACACCGTTTACCAAATCAACTGGAACGTGGATGTACCCGTTATAGCGGGAAGCGCTGGCGTAAACGCCTTGGCTTTTATCTCCATCCACAACCTCTCCCCCCGCAACGCCAACGAACTCAACAATCTTTCCCACGGCCACCTCATCGGCCTCGACGAACGAGCCATACAGAACCATTCTGCCGCCGCCAAAACGGCCAGCGACTGGGTGGCTGGCGGCGCTGCCTTACTCCCCTTGACCCTAATGGCAGACAAGGACATCCGAGAGCAGGCGCTGAACGTGTCCGTACTGCTTTCTGAAACAGCCCTCGTCACCAACGGGCTGGTGCTCGCCACCAAACGCATCGCACGCCGTGATCGGCCCTATGTCTTCAACCCCGATGCTCCACTGAAAGAGAAGTTGGCAGTAGAATCTATGCTTTCCTTTTACTCCGGCCACACGGCCATAACGGCCAGCATGTCCTTCTTTACAGCGAAAGTCTGGTCGGACTACCACCCCAACAGCCCTTGGAAGCCAGTGGTCTGGTCGGCTGCCGCTACCCTTCCGGTCCTCACTGGCTACCTGCGATACAAGGCTGGCAAGCATTACTTTACGGATGTGGCCACGGGCTACGCTATGGGAGCACTGGTGGGCTATTTGGTGCCGCACTTTCACAAAGTGGACCGACGGGCAAAGCGCCGCTATCGGGTTTCTTCAACTTTCACGGAGGGTGTTCCGTTGCTTACGTTTAAGTGTAGGCTGTGAGGTAAGCCTAGAACAATAGGCTATCGAGGAGCGTGGTTGAAATTATGTTAAAAAATATTCCAATGGTTCTATCTTTGGCCCCGTCCATTCACTATCAACCATTATGGCCAATACAAACCTTAAGGTTCGACTAATACTTTACGACCGGGGCAACATTCTGTTGTTGCGCCAAAAGAAAAGCCTAGGCGGCAATTACACCCTTGTTGGCGGCACCATCGAAGAAAAGGAGTATGCCGCAGAGGCACTTATCAGGGAGTCTAAAGAGGAAGCGGGCCTTCTGCTCAATCAGGATGACCTTCAACTGGTCCATGTGCTGCACAAGCGGACCAACAGCAACGGGCATCGAATCACGCTCTATTTCAAAGCGACAAAATGGGCTGGAAAAATTATCACGGGTGAGCCTAACAAATTTAAGGGCGTGGATTGGTTTTCGTTGGAAAACCTGCCTTCCAACCTATCGGAAACAGTGCAGCATGTATTGCAGGAGTACCGAGATGGCAATATGTACTCAGAATTCAGAATGAAGCAAAAAAAGGCTTGAAGCCGTGACGCCTAAATTTTGAGCATAAAAAAAATGGCCGCTGGGTTGTCCCGGCGGCCATTTTTTTATCTAGCAATCAAGTATTAATTGTTCGACTTGTCATTGACCAATTTCACTTGACCTTCGTCTGTCGTGCTAGTTGTGCTTGAAGTTTTCTCACCTTTTTTTGCACAGCATCCAGCTTTCTCTCCACCTGCACAGCAGGCTTTTTTGTCTTTGGATGAAACCTTAGTTGCAGAGGCATCCTTTGTGCAGGAAGCTTTTTCAGAAGGAGAAACATTGATAAACTTACCAGCCTTGGTGCAGTACTCAACGCTTGTAAAAGAAACTTTGCCAGTTGTAGGGCAAACCTCTTTACGCGCATAGCTTACATCGCCAGTATTAGAAACTTGCTTCACGATGCTGGCATCAGCCGTAGCTGCTTTCTCTACATCGGCAGCTTCTGCGGACGTCATGGAAGTCTTTTCAGATGATGCTTTGGCGCAGCATGCTTTTTTCTGTGCAGTGCCAACGAAGGCAAACAAGCCCATAAATGCGAACAGGAAAAATAATTTTTTCATTGTTGAATGTATTTTACTGGATGAAATGAATGATTGTATGTATGTTTGGAGTAAACCTCCTTTAAATACAGTGCCAAAATTAACGTGCAGCACGTTGCCGTCCAACCGAGGTTTCAGTCTTTATGAGAATTTTAACCTTTTGTTAATCCCCCGAAATATGGGCTGCTGAAACCCAGGACACCAAGCTCCTTTCAAGCAAATTTTTTCGTTACCTTTGAAGCTAAAATCTTCCTAAAACTACACATTCCCAACACCCTGCAAAATTCTATCGCATGAAAAAAATACTACTCGTACTCCCACTATTTTTTCTGGCAATTTTACCAGCCTGTAAAGTCACCAAATACACACCAGACAAGCTGCCCATCCGTCAAATCGTTTTTGGTGATGGAGGAGGTTTTGCTGGCATCGAGACCACCTATATCCTGCTAGAAAACGGACAGCTTTTCAAACAAGTCGGTGTCGAAGGCAGTTTTACAGAGTTGAAGCCCATCAAGCCGAAAGCGGCTAAAGTGCTTTTTGACAAGGTGAACTCACTGCAACTTTTCAAGCTGGATATCGACCAGCCTGGCAACATGTACTACTTCCTCCGGCAGGTGACCGACCACCTCGATAGCCGGGTAAATTGGGGTGCAGGCGACTACATGCCTCCACAGGGTCTCGTCAGCGTTTACAAAGAACTGAAGGACCTCGCAAAAGACAGGGAGGCCGCAAAACTGAAGAAAACCACTACACCTGCAGCACCTGGACAACCGAAAAAAACTGATGTGAAACCCACAGATGACACCAAAAAGTGGTAGCTCAAGTGCCTGTCAAGATGAATCCCATATTGGCCAGGTGCTAGTTCATTGCAACTTGTATCCAGCCATTTTCTAATTCCCAAATTTTATTCTCCGATGAAAAATTTCCACCTGACTTTTCTGGCTTTGTTCATCTCCTCATTTGCTTTTGGGCAAATGAAGACCCGCCAACCCAAAACGACCAACCACGCGCCATTTAAGGTCGAAGACCTTGCTCCGGTGCAACCTATTTCGCCAGCAGTGCCGCTGGCTGCTTCGCAGTTTTTTGAAAAGCAAAACTTTTGGTCCATCGCCTCACTACCAAAGCCCGTGAGCGGGCAGCCCGACCTCCAGGCACTAATTTCGGAAGAGACCGGAACGCCCTACCTCATCCGTGGGGCGATGAATGCCGACCCGGCCAAAGCACTCAATCAGCAAGTACAGGACTACCTCATCTCTGTAAAATCAGTGCTAAAACTGGACGACCCCACACTGGAATTTCAAATCAAGAAAACAGAAATCGATGAGCTTGGCTACCAGCATATCCGCTTGCAGCAGCAGTGGATGGGCGTGCCCGTGCACGGCAGCGAGGCCATTTTGCACGAAAACAATGGGCAGTTTTACCTTTTCAATGGCCGGTTTCACCAATCCCCAAAACTGGCAAACGTGACACCCGCCATCCAACCGGAAGCTGCCGAACAGCTTGCCCTCACTGACGTGAGCAATACAGAAACAGTTAAAACACTGACACCGGACGACCTTCATTTGGTAAACACCACCCAGCAGGCAAAAGCAGAACTTGTCATTTTTTACCCAACCAACAACGACCCACACCTCACTTGGCACGTGACGGTCGTGCCCAATATCGCCTCCCGTTACAGCTATTTCGTGGACGCAAAAACGGGTGAATTACTCAGTTCCCATTCGGAGATTTGCAAGATTGCTGGACACCTACATGGCGTTCGGCAGTTTGACAGTGAACAGTTGTCATTCAATGACAAGGTGGTAGCGACTGAATGCTCACTACCAACTGACGAACTGCCAACTTTCCTCCCTCCCGTCGACGGCCCAGCAACAGCCAATGCCACCGACCTTTTGGGACAATCAAGGTTGATCAACACCTACAAAGTGGGCAGCACGTATTTTTTTGTTGATGCAGTGGAAGCAATGTTCAAGCCTGCGCAATCAAGCTTCCCGGATGGCGGCGTGGGGGTTATCTGGACGATCGACGCACAGAATACTTCACCAGAAAACAACAATTTTGGAGCTGTCCACATCACTTCCAGCAACAATTCATGGAACAATCCCAAAGCTGTGAGTGCCCATTATCATGCACAAAAAGCTTACGAATACTTCAAAAATACTTTTGGCCGCAACAGCATCAACGGCATAGGCGGCAACATCGTCTCGCTTATCAACGTGGTAGAAAGTGACAACAGCCAGATGGACAATGCCTTTTGGAACGGCCAAGCGATGTTTTACGGTAATGGCAACCAAGCATTCACAGCGCCACTGGCCAAAGCCCTCGACGTGTCTGGCCACGAAATGTCGCACGGCGTGATTCAGGCCACGGCTAACCTGGAATACCTCAACGAGAGCGGGGCGCTGAACGAGAGTTTTGCAGATATTTTCGGGGCAATGATTGACCGGGACGATTGGCAAATGGGCGAAGACATCACGAATACGCAGTTTTATCCCACGGGGGCCCTTCGTGACCTGAGCAACCCGCACAATGGCGGCAACAGCATCAACGACGATGGTTGGCAACCCGCCCATTACAACGAAAAATACACCGGCAACCAAGACAACGGAGGCGTACACATCAACAGCGGCATTGTCAACAAGGCGTTTTTTCTCTTCGCAAACAACGGCAGCGTGGGCAAAAGCAAAGCCGAAAAAGTGTATTACCGGGCATTGGACCAATACCTTACCAAGTCGAGCAATTTTGTGGATTGCCGCATCGCCGTTGTTCAGGCCGCCACCGATATCCACGG
>JAHEAS010000732.1 GCA_024642645.1 Saprospirales bacterium
CAATTGTTCATATGCGAAATATTGGAAGCTAATCATGTCCCATAAAATTTGACTTGCTATCTTTCGGTGAACAAACACCGCTATGATGGACGAAACGAACACAGGGATAGGATTTTGGCAGCAAGAACTATTGGGTGCCAAACTGCCGGACGAGCGATACCGTGGGAATTTGACAAGGATGTGCTTCGAGCTTCAATCAAAGCCGGAGCATTCATTCTCGGCTGCGTGCGGCCCGGCAATACGTAAATCTGCCCACAGGCTTTTTTCCAACGAAACGGGGATAGACATCCAGTTGGGCCACCGGGAGATGACAGCCAAACGCTGCGAGGGGCACGAGCTCGTGCTGATTGTCGAAGACACCACCGACCTGAACTATGCCAGCCATACCAATACCGAGGGCCTAGGCAACCTAGGGGGCACGGGCGACGTGAAAGGGCTGAACATGCACTCGGCAATGGCGATGAGCACCGCTGGCGAGCCTTTTGGGCTTATTGGGCAGCACATCTGGGCGCCCGTCAGCAGCGGCCGAAGCAAGAAGCTGCACGAGTACCCAATAGAAGAAAAGGAGAGCTACAAGTGGATTCGCACAAAGCTATGGGTCAACGAATGGTTCAAGCGTCACAAAGGCTGGGCCATCGTGGTCGGCGACCGGGAGGCGGACTTCTACGAGCACTTCGCTTGGCCGAGGGAGGAACCCGTCGAACTGCTCGTAAGGGCGAGGAACCTCAAGCGGAACATACTCCATGAAGGCCAGCCGATGAAAATCGGGAAGGTGCCGCAGGCCACCGCCCCGTTGGGAGAGCTGACGGTGGAGGTCGGTCGGCAGAAGGGCCGGGAGCCACGCACCGCAAGGCTGAAGGTGAGCGCTGCCCGAATCGGCTGCCCCCCGCCCAACGGCAAGCCGGGGCTTGTGGTGGAGATGACACTGGTGCACGCAAAGGAGGACGGCACGCAGGGGAAGGAGGAGCCGATAGAGTGGTTCCTGCTCACCACGCTGCCGGTTATGGGCTTTGACGAGGCCTGCGAAATAATCGGGTTCTACGTGCTCAGGTGGGTCATCGAGCGGTTCCACTATGTATTGAAGCAGGGCATGAAAGTGGAACGGCTACAGTTTGACAACTTCACTCGCCTGAGCCATGCACTGGAGGTCTGCTCAATGGTAGCATGGCATGTTTTGTGGGCAGCAAGGGTGGCGAAGGCACATCCAGAGGCAGGTGCAGCAGAATATTTTGACAAGACGGATATAGAGATTCTGGAGAAGTGCACCAGCAAGAAGATAAATACCACGACGGATTATGTATTGGCGCTCGGAAGGCTGTCGGGCTTCGTCAGGTCAAAAGCACAGCCTTTGCCGGGCGAAAAGCTGCTATGGCAAAGCATTAAGTTGTTAAATGCCATGAAGGCTGGCTACCTACTGAACCAGCAGAATTATGGGACATGATTAGGTCTCTTGACTTGAACCGCCTATCAGCATGTCTCCGACATGCGTAACCACCGCCAAACACACGCTGGCTACTCATGTCAAAGACATGAAAATACAAGGTTCAAGTCGGGAGACTTGAACCAGCGTACCCCGTTCTTTTATGGCTTTTACCTAAAGTCCAGCGGTTCCTCTGCTAGCGAAGGTCTTCCCCCTCATTATGATGGTTCATCCCAAAAACTATCAGGTTTTCGGCTTGACTTAAACTTTATGGCCAGAGGCCCCAACCCAAGCCCGTCTAAGCTGTACCAAAAAATGCTACCTTACTTGGTTACCGCCTCCTAATTTTTTACCTAAGTATTTGAAAGTGCAGTTACTTATTTGTTAGACATTCCTATCTTAAGAAGCAAAACCTAAACGGCCCTTAATCATGAAAAACATAAACAAATTTATTGCCTTGTGCCTGACGCTTTGTACAGCAGTGGCAACTTCACAAACGCAGCGCTACCTGTCCCCTGTTTTTGACAATGTAGATATTCAAACCAATATTCAATATGCATCCAACTACACGGTTATTACTGTCCCAACTACTGGGCATACAAGCCTGCAACCACTATTTTTTGATTTGTACACCCCCACTGGCGATATAGAAACCAACCGCCCGCTCGTCTTATTTTTTCGCACTGGAAACTTTCTTCCCAACCCTCAAAACGGTTTGGTAACCGGAACGAAAAACGATTCAATTACTGTAGAGTTATGCACTAGGTTGGCAAAAATGGGATATGTTGTGGCAAACGTTGATTACCGAATTGGATGGAATCCCCTAAGTATTAATCAGTTCATTATTACCAGCACATTAATTAATGCCGTTTACCGCGGCGTGCAGGATAGCAGAGCATGTGTCCGATTTTTTCGCAAATCTGTTGTCGAGGAAGGTAATCCTTATGGGATTTGCCCAGAAAAAGTGACTGTTTTTGGAGAGGGAAAAGGTGGATGGGTTGCACTTGCCACTGCATCACTCGATGAGTACAGCGATTTGTTAACTCCAAAATTCATAGGCCCTGACTTCACCCCTTATATAACGGAAGCAATCAATGGTGACCTGAACGGGGAGATGCTGACTGGGCTCAACCCATTAAACGGTGACACAATGGCCATTCCGAATAACCCAGGGTATGGTTCTGAATTTCAACTTTGTGTCAACATGGCTGGTGCGATAGCCGATAGCTCATGGAT
>JAHEAS010000733.1 GCA_024642645.1 Saprospirales bacterium
CCATGGCCTTTACCTTTCATCTCCACCACGCCAACAAGACGGATTGGTGCGAATACAACATGTTTTACCGAGGGATTCTCATTGCCGGCCTCAACGCGGCCGGAGCCCTGTTCTGTTTTTACCGCATGGCAGAGTTTTTTTCTCGCCATGTATTCTTTGGCAGCCATCTGAGTCCGGCCACGGTCTGGACCTGGCAGGCCTTTTTGTTGGCCACGACTGTCACACAATGCACACACGCGGCGTCTCATAATCGGTGGGGAAAAGGTTCGTGGTTTGGTCAATTCTATCGACGAGTCGAGGGGTTTTTGATTGTATCCAGAGAGGATCATAAACGACACCACACCGAGTACAATTGCAATTATTGCATCACCACAGGCTGGGCCAATCCGGTTGTCAATTGGGCGTTTAGAACATTGGTCGAGCCAACAGTGGTTCCCCATCTTGCCTCGGAGGTGAGCAAGGGTGTCTATGGGAATGGAATGAAAAACGAACTTTTGGAACCGTACTATGAGATATTTCCCGAGTGGAGAAAATGAAAACTACAAACCTGGGAAAATGGTAAAGCACATTGCAGTATTGGGTAATAATCTCCTTGGGTTGCACTACTCTCAATTCCCACTTGCACTGGTGGTACCGGTACTAATATTTGCTACGAACACAGCTTGCTACTGCTTAACTGTATGTATGTAGTCGGTGGTTCTTTACAAATTGTATGAAATAAAAGGCCTCCTGGTCACTTTACTTAGACGCGCAATAGCTCCGACCAGTCTTGTGAGAACGGTCATTTTCCAATTTTCCAAATCGTGGCCAGGAACGACTGGATCTTTTTGGTTTCTTCCATGTTGTAGGGACACAAACAGGTTCGGTTGTACAAACCGCCAGTAAGTCTCGACACCTACAAAAGAAAACCACCATGGCTTCTGGAAAAGCAGGTCGAACGGATTACGCTCAGTGGGACAAGGTCGCCAACAGCTTGGTCTCGGACGTGGAAAAGGAAGAAAAGGATGAAATCGAACGGGAAAAGAAAGCCCTTGGCCTCGATGGGAAATATGCGAGGAGCGCCGCCGAAGCCGAAGAACGCCAAAAGGCCAAGGAAGTGTTAAAGGCCAAAAAGACAATTGATCGTTATAAGGACCGAGAGCAGGCCGTGAAAACCGAAATCAAAGGATTGCTTGGCCCTCTGGATGGCGACGAGACCAAGGAAGAACGGAAATCCACCGAACCGGCCACGGTTCGTATCACACGCGACATGCTCGATGCTGGAAAGCGCGTGTTGGTCGTGGCAGACACTTCTGGGTCATCGGTGAGTGATACGATTGTCTTGACACAAGACTTGAGTCACTTGGAGTCCAGAATGGCCGCCAATCCCAACATGACCCCCAAGTCCTACGAAGAGGATGCCGAAAACGATGTCATGGAGCAAGAAACTGCCAAAACTCGAGCCATTTATGGTTTGGTCAAGGCGTTTATCAGCAATGTCCACAATTGCACCATTCTCGTCAAATGCAAAATTATTTCTGGGGTGCTTGAAGTCAGTCATTGCAGCAATGTGGTCATTGTCGTCACGAAAGATGCGACCGTCGCCACGACACAATTGGACTTGTGTGACAATGTGACACTTGACTATAAAGACGCTCCTTCCAGCAAAAATCAAGCCGTCATGCCCGGACAATCCAAAATTTATTGGGGAGAGGACAAGGACGATCGTATTTTCCATGCCGGTGTCAAAAATATGCACGTCCGTATCTGGCGTGACGATTTTTTGGAATCGGAAATTACGTGTGATTATTTGAAGGATGGTGCCGAACAGATTGGAAATGCCACGCCAGAAGAATTTCAGTTTGTCACGTCGGTGATCGATGGTGAATTATTGACCGAAAAGGTGGTACGGGCTGGAAATACTACTGGTAAAAATGGCCGAGCCATGACCCAACGAGAATTGGATGCCGAACAAAAAATGCGAGAAAAAGCAGAAGTCATGGCGGTGGCCATGGCAGAGGACATGATCAAATTCAAAGACAAGGATGGCAACACCATATCAAAAGTCGAACCACCAAAACCGCCGCCGGCAAAACCAGAGGATGACGAGATTGAAGAGATTTATACTTCCATGAGTCCCGAGGAAATTAAATTGGTGGTTGCGGAATGTGAGGAAAACAAAACGCGAGGAAACGAAGCCTTTGTAGCCGGTGAGTACGGCCAAGCCATTTTGCTGTACAGCTTGTCCTTGGACAAGGCGGACGAATTACCCGACAAGGAAACTCCCGGAAAGAAACCACTGTTTCGCCGTGATTTATGTCTCTCCAATCGTGCCGCTTGCTTTTTAAAGTTGGGCCAGCACGAAAAAGCGCTCCAGGATGCGGAACGAGCACAGGAAATGGAACCCACCAATATCAAAGCTATTTTTCGCCGCGGATTGGCCCTCCATGCCATGGCACGGTATCAAGATGCTTTACCAGTTCTGGCGGAAGCGCATAAATTGGAACCTGCCAACAAACAAATCAAGCAGGCTCTACAGTTCGCCGAAGTGCGTTTGCAACAAGAACTGCGAAAGCGGGCGGAAGGCTCCAATAGCTAAGTTACAGTCAACAACCTGTTTGGTGGTAGTAAATAAATAGTGAAAAATGTCATAAAACACCAC
>JAHEAS010000734.1 GCA_024642645.1 Saprospirales bacterium
GGAAAGTAGCTTGAGGGCTTTCACGGTTTCTTCGTAGGCTATTTTTTCGTCTTTGACTTCATATTTGCTCCAATCAATACTAGCTTGTTGTGCATGAGTTGAATTGTTTTTTTGTAAAAAAAACATAGCTACTACCAACACTGCACCGATGGCTGCTATCCGAAGCAACTGCCGAGGCCAAAGGTTCATCCGAACTACTTTCGTCTCAGCCAAGTCCAATTTTTGAAACAAAGCCTCGTCGAAATCATCAGAAATAACCCGATCCCGTTCGGTAGAAAAATGTTGGAACAACGGCTGGTATTCCCGTAGTTCTTCCGCCACCTCCTGCCCGCTGTTGAAATAGTCCCGCAGCCGGGCCTCCTCTTCAAGCGAGGTTTCTCCTTCAAAATATTTTTCAATAAGCGCTTTCATATTCACTAAAATTTATGTCAAGTACTTGATAATCTGTTTGTTGAGAATTGGAGGATTTGACACGCCTCATTCCTCATGCTTCAACCCTTCCCTCACCGCTTTCCTCGCCCGGAACAGGTAAACCTTTACTTGGTCCATTGGCACATTGAGCGCATCAGCAATCTCCTGATAACTCATGCCCTCGATGTCTCGAAGCTGCATAATGTCCCGCTGTTTTTCTGGCAAACGCCCCATTAAGTTGCGTACCTGGTCGAAAACATCGTGTGTAACAGTTTCCTCATAGGGCGTTGCCGAGTGGTCATGCAGGTCGAACCCGGCGGCCATCGGCACCATCCGCTGGTGCTTGGAGCGCAGTTTGTCAATTGAGAGGTTCTTGGTTGCAGTAACGCACCACGCCTCCACGTTGGAGATTTGGGCAATCTGCTGGCGGTTTTTCCAGAGTTTTATGAAGACCTCCTGGACCACGTCTTCTGCCTCCGCCGTTTGACCCACAATGCCAATTGCAAAGCGGAAAAGCCGATTTTTTAAAGGCAGAATTAGCGTTTTAAATTCGAGGTGGTTCATAAAATTTCCGAGTTCCAAAGGCCAAGTTTCGAGATGTTTTATGCTGCTCAAAACCGAATACAATAGACAGACGATGGGCTTTTCCGGATTGTTACAAGTAGTTTTATTTTTTTTGTTAAAAGCCGTTTTTAACCAAAAATCAAATTTACAGCTAAATTAGCCGCAATTCACCAATGCCATTTCTCAAACACTTGGCTGCCAAAGCAATCGTCAGTAATAATTCGTAAATCCTTTTCGTGCCGCAAAACATCACCCTGCCGTTCCAGACCATCAAGCTGCGCCTCAACACCGGCGAGGAACTTGCCTTTCCACTCTCCGACCCCGACGCCTTTCACCTCGGCACTACTGCCACGCTTCTTTCAGAAAAATTTGCAGAACGGTTTCAAAAAAAACAGCTTGATAAAGGCAAAATCATTGGGTTGCTCGATTTGCTGAAGGACGGCATTTTTGATTCAAAAAAAATCTCCGTTCCCTTCACCAAAGCTCCAGACGGTATCAGCTACCCAGATTTTGTATTGGAGTTTGACTGTATTTTCCAAGCAAAGGGAGATTCGGTGTGGGGCATGATACCAGCACTCGGCTTAGAGGCGCTCGCCCCGTCGGAGGAAGAACTGAACCTGCACCTGATAGAAGTGGTACGAATTGAGTTTTCTTCGAAAAAAAGGCTGCAAAGCGTCTTTCAAATCATCGCCGCCAGCTGGTTTGGGGGTGCTGAAGTAGTCCAGTCCGAAATAAAATTGAAAACCTGGTCGCCAGCAGAGTTGGTAGAAAATGAGCGGAACAAGCAGCTCGAACTTTTGCCGAAGGTGGCAGAAAAAATGGCCGAAGCACATCCAGCGGCATTTGGAAGAGAAGAAGAACTGGCACAAATGGAGCGCATCTTGAAGGGTCGTTTCAGTCGAAACCTCCTGCTGATAGGAGCATCCGGCTCCGGCAAAACAGCGCTGGTGCAAGAATTGGTACATCGAAAAAAACAGCTCGAAATCACCTCGGAAATCTGGGAAACCACTGCCTCTGTGCTCATCAAAGAACTCACGACAGAATCTGGCTGGCAGGACAACACCAGCCTTCTCATCAAGGAATTAACGCTGAAAGGCGATATTCTTTTCGTGCGCAACCTTTCCGAACTCTTCGAAGTAGGTCGATACGAGGGCAATGCCGTGAGTATGGCCGAGTACCTCCGGAGTGCCGTGGGAAGAGGCGAGGTTACGTTGATTGGAGAGTGCACGCCAGAGGAAATATCCCGCATCGAGTTGCGCAGTCCTGGGTACTTGGCCTTCTTCCAAAAGGTGCTGGTGACCGAGCCAAAAATGGACGTGGAAGGCATTATTTTACAAAAAATTAAAAGCCTTGCAGGGCAACGAAACGTGGTGGTTGAGCCAGCAGCAGTGCAGGAAATCGTGCGCCTGCACCGACGGTTTTCGCCATACAGTGGTATGCCCGGCAAGCCTATCCGTTTCCTTGAAAGCATCCTACTGGGGCTCACCGAAACACCCATTTTACCTAAAAAGAAAAAGGAAAAACTACCTGAGGCTACGCCCACAGCCATTGCCGTAGCAAACCCGAAAGCCGCAATTACGCGTGAGTTGGTCCTTAAGGCATATTGCGAAGAAAGCGGCCTGCCTCTGTTTATGGTTGACCCAGCACTGCCAATGGACGTTCC
>JAHEAS010000072.1 GCA_024642645.1 Saprospirales bacterium
CCTCTCGGGCATTTTCGGCAACCTTGACAGCCTGGCCAAAGCCCCGGTCAGACCCGATACGGCCAGCTTCAGTGTGGCAGGAAAAGTGAAAGGTTTCGGCAACACCAAAACGATGGAACTGGACTTGGATTTGAAGCAATTCAAAGTGCCGGGCAGCATGGCCGCCGCTTATTTGCCACCGGAAATATCCGTACCCTCCACAATTTCCCTGACAGGAACTGCAAACGGGACCTTGCGCAAACTAACTACCGACCTGAATTTGGCTTTGACCAGAGCTGGCCAAACCACCAAGCTGAATGGAAAAGGCAGCCTTGAAAACCTGACTGCAACTGACAGCCTTCGCCTTGATATGACGATTGCTGGCGTGGTGGCAAAGGCAGAGATTTTTGGGTATGTGCCCGATTCCCTCATTACTCCTTATGTAAATTTGCCCGAACTGCTTTACTTGGAAGGAACGGCGAGAGGGCCCTTGAAAGACCTGCGTGCCACAGCAAAAATCGGGTTCAGCGACCTCGGCTTTTTGCAGTTGGATGGCTACCTAAAAGGGGAAAAATATGCCGTTAATTTGGAGGGCAAACAATTGAAAATCAATGAGTTGATGGCTGATAGCCTGCTTCCTCATTTGCGATTGGCCGATTTTACTTTTCACTTGGAAGGCCAAGGTTTTGATGTTGGTAAAAATGCGACTGCCTCACTCACTGGGGCATTTCAGACCTTTACTTGGGAGGGTTTTACGATGAACAACATCGGCCTGGAAGGAAATTTGGTGGGGAAGAAATTCAATGTAAAATTGAACAACCCCGATCGACGGCTTCACCTCCATCTTCAAGCCAGTGGCGAGATGGGAAGCGCACAACCATCACTCAAATGGGATGCTGTTTTCGACTGCCTCGACTTAGATGCACTCGGTTTTTCTGAGCAAAACACATCGGCATGTTTTCACCTCAGCGGGAATGCTACTGGACTTTCCTCGGACAGTTTGGAAGCCACTGTTTTATTGCAGGATATTGATGTACAGTATGAATCCCAGCATGTGAAGCCTGGCGACGTGCTGCTAAAGGCAAATTTGCTGAATGGCAAAAACGACCTTGCCATCACTTCCAACTGGTTAAATGCTTGGCTACGCGGGCGATTTGACCCTGCGGGATTACCTGATTTGATAGCGGATTTTTCACAGCATTATTTCAACACCAACAAAGAACAAGCGCACACGTCACAGCATGAATCTGGTGATTCCTTGGCATTTGAATTAGTGCTGAAAGAGCCTGATTTTTTCACGACTGGGATAGTTCCAAACCTCTACGAAATGGAGGAACTTACAATTGCAGGCAACCTTGATGCCCGTAGCCACCGATTTACATTTTCCTCCAACCTGCCTCGTGCTACTTATGATGTTTGGACCGTTGAAAAATTGGTGCTGAACGCAAAAGGCGATGGTAAAACCGCTGATTTTAAACTTGGAATTCCCAAACTGGACCAATACGACGAAGCTTTTGTCAACAACTTGTCCATGTCGGGAACACTGGACGGCAAAACTGCCAATGTACTGCTGACAGCCTTGGACAGTGTGGGAAAGGAACGTTTTAAAATCGGTCTTTTTGCAGAAACGAGTGACTTCGAAAATGGCTACAACGTGCACTTTTCGCCCTCGCAAATCATTGACTACAGGCCTTGGACAGTTCCGTCAGACAATAGTGTGAGCTTGACTGGAAAAGAGGTTGCTGTTAAGAATTTGCATTTTGCCAATGACCAGCAGGCTTTCCGGCTGGATGGCTCGACCCAACCCACTGCCAACGGTGAGCATGCGCTAGACTTTGTACTCGACATGCAGCGGGTAAACTTTGCCACCTTTGAAGTGCTGATGGCAGGAAGCCTAAAAAACTTGGCCGGTTGGACCAGTGGAAACCTTAAAATCGGAGGCACCACCAATGCGCCAAAACCTTCTGGCAGCCTACAATTGAAAGCAGCACAGGCCACTGTGGCGCTCACCAATGTGCGTTATTTACTAAGTGACCAGGAACTTGTTTTAAAACCAAATGGCCTTGACCTAACT
Source organism: Saprospirales bacterium (assembly GCA_024642645.1). Lineage (GTDB taxonomy): Bacteria > Bacteroidota > Bacteroidia > Chitinophagales > Saprospiraceae > UBA6168. Next base: position 2,054 of record JAHEAS010000072.1, read on the forward strand.
GGCCTAACGATTACCGACCCGCTGGGCAACTTGTTGACTATCAACGGAATGCTGAAAACCGAAAACTGGAAAGATATCCAATACGACTTGGTGGTTTCTTCCAAGAAATGGCTGGTGTTGAATACTAAAAAAGGCCAAAATCCCTTGTATTACGGCAAAGTCATTGCAAGTGCGAACGGCACCGTAAAGGGCCCTTTGGCGGAGCCAATTGTCACGCTCAGTGTGAAGCCAATGGAGGGTTCCTCCTTCAATTACATTTATGACCCTGCCCAGGAGCAAGCTACCGTGGAAGGGGTAGTGGTTTTTGTAAAACCCGTTGAGCAAAAAAAGCCTCGGCGGAAGGCAGTTTCAAAACAATACCCGTTGCAACTCAATTTGAACTTGGAGATTGACGATAAACTCCAGCTAAATGTGGTGACTGACCCCGGCTCTGGCGACTTTTTCGAGGGCACACTGGAGGGAAGGATTGCCTTGGAAATTTACCCAGATGGAACCATCAACCTGGCTGGCAGGTCCGAAGTGAAGCAGGGGCAATACCGTTATTCCTACCAGAATATTGTAAAACGCCGGTTCGAAGTGGCTCCAGGCAGCTTCCTTTCCTGGTCGGGCGACCCTTTTAATCCTGACCTTCAAATCACAGCGAGGTACGTCGTCCGTACTTCGCCTGCGCCACTGTTGGTGTTGAATGGCATTGGGCAAAACAACGGAAGTGACCCAGCTTTGAACAATTACCAGACGTTTTTCCTCAACTTCAAAGTAACCAACAACCTTGCCCAGCCAGAGCTTAAAATTGACATTGAATACCCTGACAACCAAGCGGTTACGCAAGGTGGGAGTGTAAATAATTCCGGAAATAGCACCGTGCAATCGGCGGTAACATCCCTGAACAACGACGACGTGCAGCTCTCCCAGCAGGTTTTTGGCCTGTTGGTTTTCAATGCGTTCATTGGGGGTGGGGTGGGGTTGGAAAATGCCTCGGTCGGCTTAGGCCTCAATGATTTTCTCACTAGTCAGTTCAACGCATTGGCTGGGCAGTACATCAAGTTCGTAGACGTCAGCTTGCAGGTGAAGGAGGACGTGACCTTTAATTCGGACAATCAGGCAACTGGCAGTACCAATTACAACCTCAGTCTCCAAAAATCCTTTTTGGACAACCGTTTGACTTTCAAAGTGAGTGGAGGCGCAGAGGAAGACCGCAGCACCGGAAGCCAATGGAGCAGCAGCCTCGAAAATGCCTTGGTCGAATATGCAATCACACCAAACGGGGGGTTGAAAATTCGTGCATTCTCAGAAAATGGATTGGAGCTGTTGAACAGCAATATCATCCGAAATTCGGGCGCTGGTCTGGTTTTTACGAAGGAGTTCAAAAGTTTGAGGAAAAAGGAGATAGAATGAACAGTTTTGGCAACATAAAACCCATTTTTTTGGCGCTATTGGTCGCCAGTGCCCTATTGTTTTCCAGCTGTTCGGGAACACTGTTTTTGCCCAAAGCCGAGAGATTGTACACTGGTGCTAAACTTAAGGTCGAGAAAGCGGATAAAAATTGGGAAACAAATAAGATGGAGGCGAGCATGGCGCAAGACATCGTGTTACCTCGTCCAAACCGGCATATCCTATGGTTGCGCATTAACGTTGGCATTTACAACACCTTTCACAACCCCAACAAAGAAAAAGGATTTAGGAACTGGGTGGCCGAAAAAATGGGAACACCCCCCATCCTTTATGACCCAGCAATAGCGGCTTCCCACCAGCAATTGCTCACAAAAACTGCCGCTAACTATGGCTTTTTTAATGTCAGTATTGAGTCAAAACCAAAAGGATTCTGGAAGAAAAAAAAGCTGAAACATACCGTTCATTTGTTGGACCCGCCAAAGGTCATGTCCAATCTGACCTTCCCACCCGACACTGGGGCATTGGAGCACCGGCTGCTGGAACTGAAAGCCAGCACCCTGCTGCAGGATGGCCTTCCTTACCAACTGGATTTGCTAAAATTGGAGCGGCAGCGTCTTACCGATAGCCTGCGCAACGAAGGGTGGTACTACCTGTCTCCCGATGACTTGCTCTTCGAGGCCGATACACTTCAATCGGATACTGTGGTGCGTTTGGCCTTGCGTTTCAAGGACGACGTAATAGCCAAGGATAAGCGCCGCTACCGCATCGGTGAAATTCTCGTGTTCCCCGACTACGACATCCAGAACTCAGGGCAAGGCCAACGGATGGAGCAAGTGGACGATTGCATAGGCTTTGTTTTCTCGGAAATGAGCGTGAAAAAAAAGGTCATCATTGCAAATATTCCTTTCCGATGCGGCGAGTATTTTTCCAATGAAAAATACAGGTCGGCCTTGTTTCGGTTGCAAAATCTCGGGTTTTTCAAATTTGTAAACATCCGCTTTGAGCCGTCCATGTTAGCTGATAGCCTGTTGGAAGCGCATGTGCTGCTTACCCCTGCTTTGCCGCAAAAAGTGGAAGCAAAGCTCTCCGGGCTGTATTCTCCGGGCTTGTACGGTGGCGCAGAGGCGGGCCTGACCTGGCAAAACCGCAATACATTTGGAGCTGCAGAAAACTTGCGGCTCAGTTGGGCCGGCAGTTACCTGGACTTTGGGTTGAGCAAAGGGGCTTCCGATTTTTCACAATTATTCAGCAGCGAAGCGGCGGCACAGCTCACGGTCCCGCAAAACATGTTCGGATTTCGAAGCCAAAAAAGCAATGCGCTGGCGGCCACCCGTTTTTCCTTTCGCCACAAAGCACTTTTCTTCGATTTAAAACTCAACGCATACCCATCGTTCAGGCTTGGGTTGCAACGCTTGGAAGGCGAGGGCGGCTTTGTTTGGAAAAAAAATAGGCAGGGTTCCGTCTCGCACGAATTGAATCCACTCAATGCCTCACTTCAGTTCACCAGTATTGCGAAGCCGGGGCTCAAAAGCAGTTTGCTTGCGCAAATTCCAGCTGACGACTCTGGCGACCTGCTGTTTCTGGCCACACAGGTAGAGTTGCGCCCGAACTACACCTATATCTTCGACAACCGGCTAACTACAAAAGGCAAGGTGACCAATTATTTCAGGCAACGATTTACCCTGCGGGGCAGTGGTTATTTACTTCCCAAGACTGTATCAGATGCAACAAATTTGGGCTATCCCCTCAATTTTTTCACCGAAAGCGACTGGCGTCAATATCGCTCATTGAGTGAAAGAACGACCTTGGCCTACCGCTTGTCTGTCTTCGCAGGCCTGCGAATGACGCCCAAAAGCACCTTCTCCGTGCTCGATTTATACACCATCGGCGGGGCGTCAAGTGTCAGGGCATTTGCTCCCCGAATTGTCGGGCCTGGCAGTGTGCCACTTGATGATAAAGGAATCGGACTTTCGAACCATACCGGCAACCTACAATTTCAGGCAGCTGCCGAGCTTCGCCAAAAATTGGGCGAGATGTGGGAATTGGCGGCGTTTTTTGATGCGGGCAACGTCTGGCTCACAAAGTCGGACCCTGATTTTCCCGGTGGCGAGTTTTCGGCCAATGATTTTTACAAAGAACTAGCCAGTGGAGCTGGCCTCGGGCTGCGGTTTAGCCTTGGTTTTTTTATCCTGCGCTTCGATGTGGCTGTGCCACTATCCAAACCTTACTTGCCCAATGGCAGCCGCTTCGCCGGGCAGTCCGGTTTTGACGAAGGGAAGTTTCTGGGCGGGTTACGGGGGAATTTTGCTTTTGGTTATCCATTTTGATGGATTATCTCTCCTATGATTTTAATCACTTCAAGGATTTGTTCAATCATTTAGCTTTATATTACCCACGTAAACCAGAACTCTTCACTAAATTTTTCACAATGAAAACATTACATTTTTCCCTAACCATGGCAGCATTGCTATGCACTACGTTCGCTTTTTCACAGACAGAAAAAGGCAATCTGCTCCTTGGCGGCACTGCCGGCTTCGACGTACAATTTGAAGACCCCGACAATTATATTTCCATTGACCTCTCACCGGAACTCGGCTTTTTTGTGATTGACAACCTCGCAGTTGGAGCTGCATTGTCAATCCAAACATCCAAAGCCGGGGATTTCAAAACCTCAGCCATTGGGATTTCGCCTTTTGGCAGATACTATTTTGGCTCAGGCATGACCAGGATTTTCGTGCATGGCCAAGTAGGTTACGTCACTGCCAAGGTTGACTTCGGCGGCGGCGATGATTCGACCGCAAATGGCACACTCTTTCATTTTGGCCCAGGCGTGTCTTTTTTCCTGAATAAGCACGTTGCCGTTGAGGGCATTTTGGGCTATACGAAGCAGGGTGGCGATTTGGATACCAGTAATTTCGGGATCCGTTTCGGTGTTCAGGCTTATTTGGGCGGTGAATAAACATTGGTGTTTTTGAATTAAAAAAGGAGGCAACTGAACCTTTCAGTTGCCTCCTTTTTTATTTCGGAAATTTTGCCGTAATACCTACCAAGGCTCATTCAAGTTTGAAGCGGTGCTTGACCTTTATCGGCCTTGCTCCAGCAAGCAATACATCAATATCCAGTTCCCATTCATTGTTGTTTATCCGCAGCCCTTTTATCTCTCCTTGATTCACTTCATACATGATAAATCCGCCTGCAAAGCCGGAGAAAGCGCCCCCGAGCAGCTTCGCAAGTGCCAAATCTTCCGTCTTGAAATCAAAGCTGACGAGTGTGTCATCCACCTCGAAAAGCACCCAGTCGCCAGCACCACAATCCGCACAGTTGCAAGTGGATACATCCACTGTCCGCAGGTATTGGAACACTAGCTTTTCGCCAGTTCCTTTGATGATTTCGGGAGAAATAAAGGTGGTATCAAGGCCGTAAAAATGCAGTTCCAAATAGCTGGAAGGGAAGAAATGATATGTTTCTTCTTCAACGCCACAACCATTAACATAATAAGCTTTGTCCTTTTTGCAAGCTGAAATGAGCATTGCCATTGAACCAAATACAATAAAAACGAGTGCGGAACTTGTGTATCTCATCAATTTTTTTCTTTGATAGTCAGAGTAGAAAGTTAAAACGGTTGGTGTCAGAGTTCTTTTCTTGCTTCGCAATGACCTACTTTTGCTGCAAAGCCAATCATTCTTTTTTGGAACCAATTAAAATCTTATGACCAATATTCAATTCATCATAGCTGATAATGTCGGCATTATCCGCCTAAACCGCCCAACTGTCTTCAACTCCTTCAACCGGGCGATGGCCCTCGAAGTGCAGGCTGCCCTCGATGAATGCAACCACGACCACAGCATTCGGGCCATCTACCTGACGGGTGAAGGCAAGGCGTTCTGTGCTGGCCAAGACCTCCAAGAAGTCAGTGACCCCGACAATTCCCCAAGCTTCAAGACCATCTTGGGCGAGCATTACAACCCCATCATCGAGCGACTGCGGGGCATCGAAAAACCCATCGTCTGTGGCGTGAACGGTGTGGCGGCGGGTGCTGGCGCAAACATCGCCCTTGCCTGCGACATCACAGTGGCGGCTGAATCGGCTGCATTTATTCAAGCTTTTAGCAAAATTGGTCTCGTTCCAGACAGCGGTGGCACCTACTTTTTGCCCCGTTTGATTGGCTTCGCCAAAGCGTCCGCCCTGATGATGCTCGGTGAAAAAGTTTCGGCTACGGATGCTGCCGCAATGGGCATGATTTATAAAACCTTGCCCACGGAAGGTTTCGACGAGGCAGCTCTTGCTATTGCGCAGCACCTAGCCCAAATGCCCACCAAGGGCCTCGGCTACACCAAGCGCCTACTCAACATGAGCTTTGAAAACATCCTGTCGGAACAATTGGAAGCCGAGGACAAATACCAGACCCTTGCTGGCTCGACGGCGGATTACCGGGAAGGCGTGGAAGCGTTTTTGGAGAAAAGGAAGCCGGTGTTCAAGGGTGCGTGAACCACCCCTGACCCCTAGAGGGGAACCCAAAGACGCACAATTGTTGGGACTTCACAGATATTGAGAATTGCGCTAAATCCTTCCCAAATTAGGTTCCCCTTTAGGGGTCAGGGGTGTTAAAGTGGCGTTCCCCATTCCTTCGTCAACTTCCTAAAAAGCACCTGAATTTCGTCCAAAATTTCAAGTTTCGACTTGTTGACAACCCTCCGTCCGTCAATCTCCGAAACCCTCGTCAATTCGCCCATCGTACCCGTGCAAAAAACCTCATCAGCGGTGTAAAACTCCACCAGCGATAGGTTTCGCTCCACAACGGGGATGCCATTCTCCTTGCAGATTTCGATGACCAGCCCACGGGTGATGCCGGGCAAACAAGCGTCCGGGGTGGGGGAGAGCAACTGTCCATTGCGGATGCAGAAGATGTTAACGCTGTTTGTCTCTGCTACGAAGCCGTTCGAGTCCAGCATAATGGCCTCGTCGGCCCCGGCGTAGTTGGCTTCTATTTTTGCTAAAATATTGTTCAGCAAGTTGTTGTGGTGGATTTTGGAGTCGAGGAACATCGGGTTGTTCCGCCGGACGCTCGATGTGATGAGCTTAATACTCGGTGGATAAACAGGCGGTTTCCACTCCGCCAGCACGATGAGTGTGCAGCCGAATTGGTTCAGTCGAGGGTCCATGCCGGAGGTGATTTTCTCGCCCCTGGTCAGCGTCAGGCGGATGTGAGCGCCGTCCCGCATCCCATTGGCGTTCAGTGTTTGGCGGATGGCGTCGGTGATGAACTCGTTGCTCGGCACATTGGCGAAGGCCAACGCATGGGCCGAGTTCTGCATCCGCTCCAAGTGGCGGTCAAGGCAAAAGATGCGACCATCATATACCCGAATTCCCTCCCAAACCGCATCACCACCTTGAACGGCGCTGTCAAAAACGGAGATTTTCGCCTCAGCCCGTGGCACGAGCTTGTCTTTTATCCAGATTTGGATGTCGTTGTTTTTGGTGTTGAGTTGTTGTTGCACGGCTAATAATTGAAAATTGAAAATTGAAAATGGATTAAGGCGTGGATAATTATCAATTATCCATTTTCAATTCTCAATTGATTCGCTCGTTCATCCACGTTTCTAGCTCTTGAAACGTCTCCAACAGCCCCTCCATATCTTCCGGCGGGCGGCCAGCACTTTCAAGTTTTTTTCGGAAAACATCTATCGGGCGCAAGTCCTCCAACTGCTCGTTTTCTACCTGCATATCCAGTGGGAGGTGCTGATTTTTCACCTTTAGTTTCAGGATTTCAAGGTGCATGTCCTTTGTGAAATCGTGGAGCAGGCCGTTCAGGTTCGGGATGAGGCGGTCGGTTTCCACCAGCACCTCTATCCAGGGGGCAAGCTCGTCCTTGTAGCGCTCGTTCAGCGATTCCAGCTTTTCCTGTACCTCCTCGAAATTGCCTTCAATGGTCTTCAAGCGGCGACCGACAGGCACAGTGAGCTGGCTTATCTTTTCTAATTTGTCCTTTTTGAACTCCACCAGCGTCACCGACTTCTCATCCTTCGTCTCGCTGAAACTCAGCGGAATCAGTGAGCCGGAGTACCGCACGTGCTTCATCCCACCGATGGCCTGTGGCCGATGAATATGCCCCAGCGCCACGTAGCCGAACACATCGGAGAACTGGTCTGCACGGATATTCTCCGTATTGCCGAGGTAGATATTGTCCTGCTTGTCGCTGGCCTCCGAGCCGGTGACGCAGAGATGGGCGGTCACCATCATCGGTATTTTCAGCTTCGAAAATGGCTCGGCGG
>JAHEAS010000073.1 GCA_024642645.1 Saprospirales bacterium
CGGGTGATTCAGAACATTGGTATGGCGGGCATCGTGCCCATCAAGTTCAATGGTATGGACATCGTGCCACTGGAGTTCCTCAAGGCCGTGCTCCCGAACCCCGGCGACCTCGGCACCAACTACACGGGCTTCACGAGCATCGGCTGCCGCATCAGCGGCGTAAAGGACGGCCAACCGAAGACCTACTACATCTGGAACAATTGCAGCCACAAGGCCGCCTACGAAGAGACCGGCACACAGGGTGTGAGCTACACGACGGGCGTGCCCGCCATGCTCGGCGCCATGATGATGCTCACGGGCGAGTGGTCGGGCAAGGGCGTTTTCAACGTGGAGGAGTTCAACCCTGACCCATTCCTGGCGAAGCTCGGCGAGTACGGGCTGGCGTGGGAGGAGGAGGTGAATGGGGATTTGGAGATGTGATTTAAGTTTAAACACGGAGGCACAGAGGCACGGAGGACAAAAATTCCCTGTGCCTCCGTGCCTCTGTGTTCAATAAATTTAAATAAATGCCTGACAAAGACCTACTGGACCACATACCCACTCAGCAAAAAAAGACAAGCCTTCTTCAGAAGCTTGCATTAGCCATTGAAATAGGCGCTTGGGCTTTCATTATATTCCGTTTAAGTGATTTTTTAAGCTATGAGACACGCAGTTCGCTTAATAGCATAGGGTCAATGTTTGGGAAGTCTGCCGCACCTTTATATGCCTACTTCTTTCTTATCGTCTTTTACTTTCTCTGTGCTATTCTGATTTTTAGAAGCTTGGGCTGGAAGCAGCATGTCTTCGCCGAATGCTGCGGCCTAATTATTTCAGCTTATCTCTTGTGGGTAATATTCGCCTTAGAAAGCTCGCCCTTTGCCAAGGAATTATTGCTTGCAGTTTTCCTTGCCGCCCTCCTATCCTCCGTTCTTGCTTTGATACTTTCTTTCAAAAACAAAGACAAGCAGGTTTTGAATTTCCTGCTGGGCATTTTCATCAGGATGGGAATGATAGCACTGCTTACTGGGTTTTGTTTACACTAACCAGAAGGCCCAAAACTTACCCATTTCTGGCGAAGCTCGGCGAGTACGGGCTGGCGTGGGAAGAGGAGATTAACTCATTGCCATAAGCCCTCAACACTTCAAAACCAGCCCCGCCCAGTGCCTTGAAAAAAGCAGCGGTTCGAGCAGGTGTTTAGCCTATACTTGGAATGGGTGTAGAGGGCTTGGCACAACTGGTTGCAGGTACTGGAAACGGGGCTGGCTTCTACTTTTTTAGGTGCAATTTGCGGAAGAAACCGCACTACTGCTGGCTGTTGCTTGTTATTTTTTAAATGTTCCTTTCGAGCATTCTCACGGTCAAAAAAAAGCTTTAGAATATTTTCAGGAAAGTTATTCTAAATCTTGGGAATTGCTTTAGATTTATCTCGCCAAACAGCTAAAATGACTAGCTCCATCTTATACAAATTGACCCTGAAAGAAAACAACGGGATGCTTTTTTACGCTTTGAAGTAAATATGGCTGGCATTGGATGTTTGGTGCTGTGATGCAAGTGCTTTACAAGTCAGTAATGCTTGACTTGCAACAACGGTTCTATAATATTTTTAGCGAAGTCGTAGAAGTGGAAAATAAACGCAATTGTGTTTATAAGAATGTTGCCAATAACACAAGAAAACCTAAATGACAATAAATGCAGTTTATAGTCTAACTTATACGCTGCACCAATAGGGTTTGTGCATTTTAAAAGTTGCTGTAAGTTATTTGCTCATGGCCGATTGCCAATGGCAAAAAGACAACTTCATTTGCGCAAAACCTTTTAGTGCGGAGTGTAAAAAAAAGGTAACAATGAACACGATTGTTTTAATCGCTTTTTGTATTGGTTATGCATTAATCGCACTCGAAAGTAAGGTTAAAATCAATAAAGCAGCTATTGCACTTTTAACAGGGGGTGCTGTTTGGACAACCTATATTCTATTTAAATCAAATTCGGAAGAAATTGTAGCTCAATTAGTTGAGCATATTGGGAGTATATCGCAAATTGTGTTTTTCCTGATTGGAGCAATGACGATTGTTGAATTAATTGATTCTTATGGCGGGTTTGATGTAATAACAAAGCAAATAAAAACAAGTAATAAAAAGATACTTTTATTGATTTTAGGTTTTATTACTTTTTTCCTTTCTTCAGTTCTTGATAATCTTACTACGACCATAGTGATGGTCACACTTACTCGGAAATTATTAAGTGATAAAAATGAGCGGTTGTTATTTGTTGGTATGATTGTAATTGCTGCAAATTCCGGAGGAGCCTGGACTCCTATTGGTGATGTGACAACGACAATGCTTTGGATTGGAGGTCAAATTACAACCGTTAATATCATGCAAAAATTATTTTTCCCCAGCCTGGTAAGCATGATTGTTCCACTATTTTTAATTTCACTTACGATTAAAGGTGAATTTAAGAAAATTGATAGTTCGAATCAAGGAACGGACATTTTAAATTTTGAGAAAAAAATCGTCTTTTTCATTGGGATAGCGGCCTTGATTTTTGTCCCAATTTTTAAATCTATCACCCATTTGCCACCTTTCATGGGGATACTAATAGGGTTATCTGTATTGTGGATTGTAACCGAACTTTTAAATAAAGATAGAGCCCACGAGCAGAAAATTACTGTGACAAATGCATTGCGAAAAATAGACATCCCCAGTGTTTTGTTCTTTTTGGGTATTCTTTTAGCAGTTGCTGCACTTGAATCAACTGGATTGCTAGCCGATTTATCAACAGCACTTAGCGAATCAGTTGGTAATCTCAAAACCATTGCAATGTCCCTTGGTATTCTTTCATCAATAATAGACAATGTACCCTTAGTAGCAGCAACTATGGGTATGTACGATTTACAAACATTCCCTACCGACCATTATTTTTGGGAACTTATTGCTTATTGTGCAGGTACAGGCGGTAGCATTCTAATCATTGGGTCAGCAGCTGGTGTTGCTGCTATGGGGATAGAGAAAATTGACTTCTTTTGGTACCTAAAAAAGATAAGTTTAGTAGCACTTATTGGATATTTAGCTGGTGCTTTTTTGTATGTATTACTCCTTTGACGGTTGTATTTCAAAACGGCTCTTTTCGATACGCTTTACTGACAAGCTTCGGCAGCGATTCCCGTTGCCGAAGCTTGTCGGCACTGGCTTAAACTTCAGTTTATTCCAAGAAAGGGCGCAGAAGACTTGACGCCTCCGGTTTTCTCCAAATGTTGCTGGCTTTTGGCCAGATGCGGTTGGCTAACTGCCAAAAGTCTCCCACCTTTTTGTGACCGATATGCCCCATGCAGGTCTTGTAATTGAGGTCAATCAAATGCACACCATTCAAATTGTTCATTTACTGCAATCACCGGCCTTGGCAGTACAAAGGGCAGGTAATTTCCCGTATTAAAACCATTCAAAATTTTTGACAGCGCAGGTTTGCACCTGCGGCTGAACTACAATTTCATTTTCGGGACGTATCTCAACGTTGGCAAGGGCAGGTTTTATGTGGACTTGACGGCCCGCAACCTGTTCAAGTACAATCAATTGATAGCGGGGTACAGATTTCCTTTCTAATTCTTAAGCATACCTGCTGGTACATTTGGTGTGTCAGCAGGTTTTTCGTATAATAGGCTTTTCCCCGTCGGCAACTTGCCAGCTATGTTATTTGGAGGCATCGTTTTCTGCTGCTTTCATTGCGTTTAGCCAACAGCTGCTCACTAGTTTATCATTCACCTTTAATCAAAACAATATGGATTATTTAAACAACTTAATTTCCTCGCTTACCGCTCGGATAGGCAATCTTTTACCGGGTATTCTCGGCGCAATTCTCGTGCTTATCCTTGGCTTATTCCTGGCTTCTGGCGTCAAACGGCTAGTAATTTACCTTTTCAAGAAAACCAATCTAGACGAAACGCTCAATGAGAGATTCAAGTCTAGCTTCAGAATTGACCACTTTGTAGCAAGGCTTGCCTATTTTCTGGTGGTAGTTTACATGCTGCTGCTGGTCTTGGACATGATGGGCGTAGAAGGAGTGCTAGCTCCGCTACAAAACATGATGAACGAATTTCTAGGTGTTATTCCAAACATCGTCGCTGCTTTCTTGATTGGCTTTGCCGGATATGTAATAGCCACTATTGCCAGCGAAGCCACAGGCTTTATTGCTGCGACGCTGCAAGGTATCTCCGAAAAAGCAGGGCTGAAAGGAGCACTCAGCTTAGAGAACATCGTGAAGCAATTGGTCTTTATCTTGGTTTTTATCCCTATCCTCATTGCGGCCATTGATGCTTTGCAATTAAGGGCAATTTCAGACCCTGCTAGCCAAATGTTCTCAGACTTTCTGGCAATCGTGCCACAGGTAATTTCTGCGGCGGTAATCATCGCTGTGTTCTACCTCGGTGGACGGTATATCGTCGCCTTATTGACCGAACTGCTTCACAGCATTGGCACCGACAAGCTCTCCGATTCGCTGGGCATTGCAAAATTCGTGGAAAAGGATACTAGCCTGTCAAAAATTATTGGCAACATTGCGTTTTTCTTCCTGATGTTCGGTGGCATCATTGCAGCGGTGGACAAGCTGCTGCTTCCTCAGTTCTCCGAAATCTTGAACAACACGTTTGAAATAGCGGCGAAGGTGTTTTTTGGAATCGTCATCCTCTTCATTGGTAACTACCTGGCGAACCTAGCGAAGAAAGCCGTCACCCAGTCGGAAAACAACGAATGGCTTGGCACCTTGGCCAAATTCAGCATCCTGTTCATCTTCCTGGCACTCGGTCTGAGCACCATGGGCATTGGTCAGGACATCGTGAACATCATCTTTGGTATCACGGCTGGTGCTATCGGCGTGGCCTTTGCCCTTTCCTTCGGCCTTGGTGGTAGGGAAGCTGCGGGCAAGTATGCAGCGCACTTTTTTGATAAATTGAAAAAGAAAGATAGCTGATAAACCTTATATACGCTTCGCTAATAGCGGTTTTGAAAATACACAAAACCTAATGGCGCAGCGTTTAAATGTGCCGTGGAGGAGCTATCTTCCACGGCATTTTTTTATCTATACGTCGCCATTTATTGTAAAAAAATATCCAATTTTATAAAAATGGCATTAATAATATGCCATTAAATCAACGCCTGAAGGGGTTTATACTTTGCGTCATTAGATTTTATTTATTTTCAAAATTACCGATAGAGTTGGTGGCTAATTGCCATTGACAAATAACCAAAAAACAACTGCACAAAACTTACGAGTGAGCAGTATGCAATAAACGAACAAGCGCATAAGTGACCAATATCGTCCTCCACTGTCCTCTATTAAATCATTGCTTATGAACCGCCTGCTTGACAAAATCATACTTTATTTTCTAGGTGCCTTGACCCTGCTTTTGCTCCTCGCAGTGTCGGTAGCCCCCCAGCACTTAAAAGAGAGCGTTCTTGAAGAAACCGGGGAGGTCATCACAGAATGTACTTCTGAAGAAAAACGGTATCAAGAATATTGCCACGCTGAGGGGGGATTGGAAGTTGGGGCGCAAGTTTTCATGGCCTCAAATTGGGATAGCTGATTTTTTTTAACAATATTGGTGCTTTATTCCAACAATGGTTTTTTTACAAAGCACCACCACCGAATTTGAGTCAATAGACGACCAGCCGCTTGTCGCTGCCATCCTGACCGAAGGCAACCGGGAGCGCCAGCGCCTGATGCAGGAGGTGCTCTACGACCGCTACGCCAACAAGGTTTTCTACAAATGTCTCAGCATCGTCAAGGACCATGAGACGGCTAAAGACCTTGCCCACGACATTCTAGTGAAGATGTTCCTTAAGCTGAAGGACTTCAAAGGCACTTCACCTTTCTACGGCTGGCTTTTTGCCATCACCTACAACCACTGCATCAGCTATGTGCGAAAGCAGCAGCAACAGCGCACAGAGGACTTCGACGCCCATAGCTATGACATCGCAGAAGACGAAATTGAACGGGAAAACCTCGAACTGAAAGAACTGAGGCTCGAACAGCTTGAACAACTCCTCGACGTACTGACAGAAAGCGAACGCCTTATTTTACTGATGCGATACCAGGACGATATGGCGATGAAGGAAATCGCCGAAGCACTGGACATAGGCGAAAGTGCCGTCAAAATGCGCCTCAAGCGGAGCCGAGACCGCCTCGCTGAACTTTTCAAAACCATCCGCCCATGAAAAAGGAAGATGATAAATACAAGGAACAGCAGCAAGAACTCCACAGTCATCTGAAAGGAGCGTTCCAGAAAATGCAGCCCAAGGAGGCAGCCCCTGCGGCGCTCAAAAAGCAAGTATTTGACACGCTTGACACCATCCAGCTTGTAGCGGACATGGCCGATCTGTTCACCGTGAAGTTTACCCAAACAGAGTCCCAATTGGTAGGCTTGTTGGACGAAACGGAGCCGGATGAGCCTATTGAAAAACCTGATGATGAGTCATCAAGTATGGAGGGAAAATAGGCATTGATACAGAATGCCCCTCCCGTTAACTGTGACCAATCCCGAACTTATTTGTCTATTTTGTAAAGCTTGGCAGCGGTCAATTCTTCAATAAAGCTGCTGTATAAGGCCCTATTTTATCAAAAAAATAAAATCGACAATCATGAAAAAGCAAATCATATTGCTCACATTTATAGCCCTTGCATCGCTCACTTACGCACAGGAAGTGCTGACCGAAAAAGGCGGTGCGCCCATTGCTGTTGCTGCAAGATTAGAAGTACAAGAAGTCTATCAGACCATGAGCAAGGGACAGCACAATAGCTTCATTCTGCAGCTACCCGGCGATGCTGAGAAAACGGCTATTTCCGTATGGAAAGACCTCATGAAGGAGTACAAGGGCAAGGCCAAGAAAAAATCGGGCGAGTATGTGTCGGAGACGGAAAAAATGACCCCGCTTGGTGCTTTGGTTACGGTTTATGCCAAATTCGACCGGCAAGAAGTATCGGTCTGGTTCGAACGGGACGGGAATTTCATTTCCACGGAAAGCAACCCTGGCAGCTTTTCTTTCATCGAAGAACTGCTCAACGACTACAAGTTTAATCTTAAGAAAGAACTGGCCATGCAGAACGTGGAAGGCCAAGAGAAGCAACTGAAGTCGCTGGAGAAAGATTTTTCCAAACTTGAAAAGGAGAACCAACGCCTGCACGATACCATTGAAAGGGCCAAAAAAGCCATTGCCGATGCAGAGCAAGGAATTGAGGAAAACCTGAAAAATCAGGAAACCAAGCAAGCCGAAATTGAAAGCCAAAAGACCGCTGTGGAAGACGCCAAGCTGGCGCACAAATCCATCGTGAAATACAAGAAATCGAAGCAGAGGGACTGATTTCAAAAAATTGAGCAACAGCAAGGTTTCGGATTGGCTCCTGCTTTTTTACACTGTTAAATAACAAAACGATGAACGAAATAAGCACTTGGACAGAAGTCTTTTTCCACAGTTTCCAATCATTTGGGCAAAAACTGCTCGGCACCATCCCCGGCATCTTGGGGGCCATCATCATCCTTTTGTTGGGTTGGCTGTTTGCCAAATTTGTGGCAAAGGGCGTGGCCCGGCTGCTCAAGCTCATCAAGTTTGACATGCTCGCCGACAAGATCAAGGCCACCGATTTTTTGAAAAAAGCCAACGTGGAAAGCTCGCCCAGCGAGGTCATCGGTGTCTTCGTTTATTGGATTCTGCTATTGCTCGTCATCATCTCCGCCTCCGATGCATTGGGCTGGACGGCGGTATCCGGGGAAGTCTCCAAACTACTGAGCCTGTTGCCCAACGTGCTGGTCGGCATCGTGTTCTTCATCATTGGCTACTACATTGCCAGCTTTGTGCGGGACGTGATACGAGGCGCAGCCAGTTCGATGAACATTGGTGCTGGCAAGCTCATTAGCAGCTTTGTGTTCTACCTGCTGCTCATACTCATCACCCTCACGGCGCTGAACCAAGCAGGCGTGGACACAAGTATCATCACGGGCAACCTCATGCTCATACTCGGCGCTATACTTGGTGCGGCAGCCATTTCGTACGGCTTTGCTTCCAGGGATGTGCTATCAAACATATTGGCCGGATTTTTCAGCCGCCGCACGTTCAACGTCGGGCAAACCATCGAAATAGAAGGCGTTCGGGGCAAAATCGTATCGGTGAGCAATATCTCCATCATTCTCCAAACCAGTGAAAACGAGCAGGTGGTGGTGCCAGCGCACCAATTGATTACGAACCGGGTGAAGATAATTGGGTAGGCTTCTGTCTCTCCCATGAACAATGGCGCTCTCGCAAACTGCACCGGTGCCTCCTCACTGGTGGCTGGGCGTTTTAGGTTTTGTTCGCAATTACCCACTTGCGATAAACCGCATATCCCATTTCACTTACCTTTGGGACATTAAAAAGAACGAAAAGAACCAACCATGCCTAAGATTACCGACCAGCCACCTTCCGACATTGCCCTAGAATTAGCTGCCCTCAGCGACGTGCTTGACCAACAGATACCGCCTAAAAAACTGGAACGCAACCTTCTCATCGCCACTTGGAACATACGTGCCTTTGGCGACCTGACCCGGGAGTGGGAAGCCCCCAGCGATGTCTCCCCCAAGCGTGACCTTCATTCTTTGCGCTGCATCGCCGAAATTATCTCCCGGTTTGATGTCATTGCGTTGCAGGAGGTGAAAGGGAACCTTCGGGCTTTGCGGGATGCCTTGAAACTGCTAGGCGGGCATTGGAGCCTCGTACTCACCGACGTGACCAAGGGCAGCGCTGGCAATGACGAGCGCATGGCCTACCTCTTTGATACCCGGCGGGTACAAATGTCCGGTCTCGCCTGTGAGCTGGTGGTGCCGGAAGAATGGACCTCGGAAATCGGTGAAAACGCCCTACAAAAGGATTTCGCACGAACGCCCTACGCCGTCAGCTTCCGGTCGGAGAAAAAGACCTTTATCCTCGTCACGCTGCACATCCTCTATGGCTCGGACGCCCAAGACCGCATCAAAGAGCTAAAGGCCATCGCCCGGTGGATGTCCGATTGGGCGACCGACATCAACGCCTACGACCAAAATCTCATCGCACTCGGCGACTTCAACATCGAAAAACGGGGCGGCATCCTCGACCAGACTTTTTTCTCCGAGGGGCTTACCACGCCGGAAGCCATGCAAGCGACCACCCGTTCCATCTTCAACCAGACCAAATACTACGACCACATCGCCTGGTTTAACGGCACGAATAAAGCGCCCAAACTCAGTATGGAATTCCTCCAAGGCGGCAACTTTGACTTCGTGCCACACGTGCTAAAAAATCGGGGGCTGACGCTCAACGAACTTTCGTGGCGTATTTCTGACCATTATCCGCTATGGGTGGAGTTTTCGGTGGAGTGAGGGTGGAGGACGCCCCAGGCATTTGGGTGGAAAGTCCATCCCATTCAAAAACAGGAAATGCTATGACTGCAATTCGTTCCACCCTATCTTGCGTTTAGTGATGCGTGGATAAACAAGTAATGCTATAAAAACAAGCAATAATGCAGCAATAAAAGCTATTTGAACAGGTGTCTCTTCCGTAATATCAGTAAACTGTATAAGATCGGTAGACTCAAGACCAATAATTCGATTGATATAAACAAATACCAAGTGAAACCCAACTCCAGTCCATATACTGCCCGTCAAAATTCGTAGATACTGTACAAAAGCGCCAAAGAAAACCATATTGATGGCATAAGAAATAGTAACGGCGTTCTTACC
>JAHEAS010000735.1 GCA_024642645.1 Saprospirales bacterium
CCTCGGTCTTCGCATCCAGTCATCAAAAATCGAAACCTTCCTCAGAGAAGCCTGCCCCTTCATCACCAGACAGAAAGGCCGCAACTTCGACATCACCTGGATCAAGCAACTCAGCGAATGGTCCTCTAAATAAAACAACCTCATGACGCAAAAAGCCATCATCCTCGCCGGCGGAGCCGGCACCCGCCTCCACCCACTCACCCGCGTCGCGTGCAAACAGCTCCTCCCCGTCTACGACAAGCCCATGATCTACTACCCCCTCGCCACCCTCATGCTCGGCGGCATCCGCGAAGTCCTCATCATCTCCACCCCCAAAGACCTCCCCATGTTCCGCGAACTCCTTGGCGACGGCGCCAGACTCGGCATGCTCATCGAGTATGCAGAACAGCCAAAGCCCGCAGGACTAGCGCAAGCCTTCATCATCGGCGCCGACTTCATCGGCAAAGACCCCATCACCCTCATGCTCGGCGACAACATCTTCTACGGCAAACTCGACTTCTTCCGCGACGCCCTCCGCCAAGTCAGCGCCCAACGCGGCGCCTGCGTCTTCGGCTACCAAGTCAAGGACCCCGAACGCTACGGCGTCGTCGAATTCGACAGCACCGGCAAAGCCATCAGCATCGAAGAAAAGCCCAAAAAGCCCAAAAGCCCCTTCGCAGTCCCCGGCCTCTACGTCTATGACAACGACGTCGTCCAAATATCCAAAGACCTCAAGCCCTCCGCGCGAGGCGAGTATGAAATCACCGACGTCAACGCCGAATATCTCCGCCGCGGCACCCTCCAAGTCAAAATCCTCGGCCGAGGAATGGCATGGCTCGACACCGGCACCCAGCAGAGCTTGCTCGACGCCGGCAACTACATCGCCGCCATCGAAAACCGGCAGGGCCTAAAAATCGCCTGCCTGGAAGAAATCGCCTACAACCAGCGCTTCATCGACCAAGCCGGCCTCAAACGCAGCATCGAGGACCTCCCCCACAGCCCCTACAGGGAATACCTCCAAATGGTTTACGAAGAAATCTAACCCGCCAATGCCTCCCCGAACCCATGCAAACCACACGATTCGCAACTAAAAGAAACTCCGCCACCCGCCAATGGCGTGCATTGGGTAGGGTGGGCGTCCCGCCCGCCGTGCTTCGCGTCCCGCGGAGCACCCTGCGAACGTCTGAACCCATTGCCACGTCATCAGACGTCCGGGAATGTCAGGCGGGACGCCTTCCTAGGCGGGCGGGACGCCCACCCTACCCCGCACACGATTGTCCTGCAAACAACGGCCACCCTTAAGCAACCACACCACCGCCTTATGGGAACACATCAAATGCGAATTGGGGGAGACAGCTACCTCGCCAGCTTCCCAAAGCGCTTGCGATGGATAAACCAATGCACCGCATGTGGCCGTAAAGGCACCAAGCCCGAAATGCCAAAGCACATCGGTCACAGCAACCCAAACTTCGGCGCATACCTCCTCCGCAAATACTTCGAGCCCCTTGCCCTCAACCGCGACGGTCTATGCGAGCAATGCGAGGCCGCCCGGAACCCACAAGCGCCGTCCATCTCGCCACATTCGTAACACTGCGATGCCGTAATCATCATCATGAACCAAATAATGAGATGAAACCCGCCCATCCCGCACTCAATCTCCGCACACCTGGCACCTGTGCGGAGGGCCGAAGGCCCGGAATATTACAGCCCAGGGCAACGCCCTGGGTTTCCGGCCCTCTTGAAGCAAGCCCTGAAAGGGCGGGACAACCTCCCGCACAATGTCCCGCCCCTTCAGGGCTCAATCTGCGAACATCAGGACCCTGCGCGAAGGGCCGATGGCCCGAAATATTAAAGCCCAGGGCAACGCCCTGGGTTTCCCGCCCCTGTGAAGCAAGCCCTGAAAGGGCGGGACAACATCCCGCACATTGTCCCGCCCTTTCAGGGCTCGTTCCTTTGTGTCGGCGTACCCAGGGCGTTGCCCTGGGCTATAACATTGCGGGCCTTCGGCCCTGTGCCTGTATCCGGTTGTCGCGTGAAAGGTATTTTGAAACCATCCTTTCGGGCCTTCGACTCTGTGCCAACATTCGGCTTTGGCGTGGCACCGTATTTGAAAAGCTGCAAGCCTCGTCAGACAACAATGCATCAAAATGAGAGTCTTTATTGACAAAATCGCTTCACCAATTCGCTTGCACGCTTCGCCACGTCGCTTGCACGCTTCGCCACGTTGCTTGTACGCTTTGCCATGCGCTTTGCCGCCTTTGCCGGGTCGCATGCACGGCTTGCCATGTCGCTTGCACTGTTTGCTTGTTTGTATACATGCTTTGCCGAGTTGCTTGCAGCGTTTGCTTTCATTATTGCACATTTCACCTGGTTGCATGCCAGTCGCGCCACGTTACATGCCTGTTTTGCCAGTTTGCTTGCCGCATTTCACTTTTAGCATAAAAGCTTATTGACAACGCATCCTACTTTCATCAACACGCACACGCAACCTCTTAACTCCTATGGCCGAATCAGAACAATCCTTCGCAGACCGCATTCAAAAGTCGCAGCAACTTCATGATGCCTGCAACGGCTTCACTCCCGCCTACGTCCCATCACCGGGAACAATCACGTTGGTCGCTTTTCAAACCATGATCTCGACAACGACCGGCCACA
>JAHEAS010000736.1 GCA_024642645.1 Saprospirales bacterium
ACCTCAGGGGCACAGTTCACTAATATCTTAAACAACGCTCCTTGGACTAGACTCAACAACCAAGCCCAAGCCCATAAAAGGGCAATTCTGGCTTGGGACATTACGATTACAACGGGAGCTGCTGGCAATAATGGAGGTACACAGAAAATTGGTAGGGTTTACACCAACCAATTCAACGGACTCATAAATGGAAACGGCAATGTCACTTCCCCAGAATTTTATGTGCTTACCGATGGAGGGTTTCAGTATCGTGTGAATATTGATCAAGCCGACCCGTTCAGATTTCCATTTTCCTCGAATTCTAGAGGATTGATTAGAAAGGAGCTCATAAACACCGATACAGCATACACGCCTATCTATAAATCTCAGCCAGAGTCATCTTATACGAGGACAGGAGCAGCTCCAAGCACTTGGGCATTTAATCAGCTTTATTTGTATGAACCTCAAGCTGCTGGCAACCCTGTAATCCCATTGACAAACAATAAGATATTTTTCAATGAACCTGACCCAAGTCTTCCCGCTGCTGCGACGGTTACTGATATCTACACAAATCGTCCCAATGTATTTCCAGACCTTCCTGGTGGACTAAACTTACCACCTACGCCTACGCCAGCTCCATATACGACTTGGCTAAATGAACCACTGGATTCATCTTTGTTCAAGTTGGATTCCTTCAAACTTGTTGCTGCAAACATAGGAGGAATTCCCTGTGCATCTGGTCACTTTTTGATTGGCAAAGGTGGGTTCTTCATTTTCTATTCAAACATTGGAGGAACCACGACGCTTAGCCTTGACCTGAATGGTAATGGGAGCTATAACGACCCTGTCGATGTGCAGATTACTGAAATTTTGGGAAGTGGCACTGATTCCATTTTCTGGGATGGGTTTGATGGACTTGGATTTCAGGTACAGGCACAAGACTCATTGGACCTAAATGTTAAAGCAACCTTTCAATATGGCGAAGTCCATGTTTCACTTGCAGATATAGAAAATCTACTGGGTGGTGTTAGGTTTAAGTGGCTGAATGCACCAAATAATGTTTCAAACGACTCTTTAATTTACTTTGACCATAGAAGCGTGTTCAACAATCCATTAGCAGTTAGTGGGTTAGATGTTAATGGGAATGTGATACCTTCAAATGCGCTTTGGCCTTACTCTTCTCCCTCTGCACCTTATCCAGGGAATGAACTATACCTAGACCACTGGTTCTTACTTAAAACCACGGTAGATTCTGTTTTTACTATCACGATTAGTACTGATTGCTGTGATTCCTTGTCAGCGCCCTTACTTACGGGTACTGGGCCTAGTAATATTTGCGTAGGCCAAGACCTTGTTTTGAGTGCAACAAATACTACTACAGGTATTGGGGATTTAATATACACATGGACAGGTCCATCTGGCGTCATCAAGGTTGATACAATTAATGAGACATCAACCAGCTCGGTCACAATTATTAATGCCTCCCCAGCAGGAATTGTTGACTATAGCGTAACAGCTGTAACGGCTGATACCTGTTCTGACACTTATAACTTTAGCATTATTGTCAACGCTTTACCCGAAGTAATGTCAATAGTTGGTGGCGGAAGTTACTGTGCCGGAAACGATGTAACGCTGTCAGCCCAAACGGGCTCTGGTCCTGCGTCGCTTAACTATACATGGTCTGGCCCTGGGGTGCCACCAGGCATGGAATCAGGAACCGTGGCGGGAGGAGATATGATTACCTTGACTATCCCCAATATTCAGGAAGCTGCCGAGGGGAACTACAGTTTAGTGGTGACTTCTCCTGAAGGCTGTGATTCAATCGTTTCAACAACCATAACTGTTAATCCAACTCCGGTTCTTACAGCAGTTTCTGGCAGTGGAAGTTATTGTGTTGATGAGGATGTCACTTTGACAGCAGTGAATTCGGCACTTGGCGTTAGTGGTATGGTTTGTAGCTGGAACGGAGGTAATATTTCCAATGCTCCAGGTACAATAAACGGCGATACCATTAGATTGACGCTCAACAATGTGAACAACTCTTTTGAAGATATCTATACATTGATTTGCTCAGTCGGAAGTTGTTCAGACATGTTGACTTTTGATGTTGTAGTCAATTCTGCTCCTGAGATAGAAGGTATCGCCCCTAACGGAGATTTCTGTGCTGGCGATGCTGTAACATTAACCGCTATCAATGTAAACACTGATACTGGGCCATTGAACTACACTTGGACTGGGCCAAATCCCAACAATACATTGTTCCCGTTTTCAGGAACCGGACCTCAGGCAGGACCATTCCCTGTGACAATTCCAAGTATGACTTTGGCTGATGCTGGTACTTACACTTTGGTTTTAGAAACCCTTGGAGGTTGCCAATCAGTGCCACAATCGGTTACAATAGGAATCAATCCAACACCAGAAATCACGCTCACGGGAGGTGGAGATGTTTGCATTGGCCAAGATGTTGTGCTAACGGCAACCAACAGTACTGCTGACCCAAGTCCAATAATTTTTATTTGGTCTGGCCCAGGCGGTAATATCCTTGGTCAAGGAGTCACTGCCAGCAATACGCCTTGTACAGTTACCATTCCAAGCGTTACAACGAATGATAATGGTATCTATACTATTTTCAAAACATTCGATTCAAATGGTTG
>JAHEAS010000737.1 GCA_024642645.1 Saprospirales bacterium
CCTCGACGTGAACCACCTGCAACTCCTCGAAACTTTGGACGACAACCAAGGTGGTACCAGCACTGACCATTTTGCCATCACCAACCTCAACCTTGCCTACAATCGGGTACACAACGCAAAGTTCCAACTCTGGTGGGGTGCTGGCCTCATGCTCCTCAACGGCGGCGGCAACGAAATCCTCTACGGCAGCCCTTCCTTCAATGGTGGCTTTACTTGGTACTTCAAGAAGCCCCTCAGCCTCTACGCCGATACGCAGATGGGCGCCCCGAACGGCGTTTTCGCCCGCCAAAACCAATTGCGGGTGCAAATCCACTTGAAGCAGTTCATGGTCTATGCGGGCCTGCAAGGCACGAAGGTGGGCGACGTGCGGCTGCCGAGCGTGGCGGTGGGGAGCGGGGTGTGGTTTTAGTCCGACGCTTTACTTATTGGTAGGTTTTCGCAGCGAGATTGCGAGCTTGGATATTTTGGAATATCTTGGGCAATGTTAATTTCATCGCCTAAAACCTACTGCCATGCGCTCGATTTCCTACCTGCTGTTTTTCGTTTTTTTTGCCATGCCGATGTTCGCCCAGGCACCGAAGTGGGCGAATTATATCAACGACAATAGGATATATTGCATGGCATTGGAGGGCGACTATCTATGGGTAGGCTCTCAAGCTGGCTTGACAAAAATAAACCGAACAACAGGAGAAAAGCAGTCGTTTTTGCCCTCCAATTCAGGATTGAGGGGCTTCGGGGTTAGTTCTATTTATATTGCACCTGATGGTGTGAAATGGATTGGCGGGGGAAGTGGTGGGTTGATGCGGTTCGACGGCACGAATTGGCAGCAGTTCAATTATATCAATACGGGCGATACGCTTATTCAGATTTCCAAAATAAAAGCCGCACCAAATGGAGACCTTTGGTTGTACTCAACCGTCAATAGTTATTGTGGTGGCTGTTCCAAACTCATAAAATTTGATGGAAACGCTTTTACAAGGATGGATGAAATATTTGGTCAGACAGACCCAATATCTGGGGTCGGCTCCGTGAAAGACTTTGATATTGCACCCAACGGCGATGTATGGGTTGTGACAACTTTTGATGGAGTGAAACGCTTTGATGGTGCAGCTGTGGTTGAAACTTATCCATTAAGCGATTTTGGGCTTACTAATTTTGAATACCTTGAAAAGTTGGTAATAGGCCAAGATGGCAAGCCACTTTTAGTAACTTCCAAATCGAATACAAGTAAGATTTTGAAGTTATCTGGCGATCAATGGGGCGTGTGGCCCATTGATGGAATTGATTCGACCCAAGGTGTTATTCGCAATATTTTTACGGATGCTAGCAATAATTTATGGCTGTTTTCGCAAGTCACAAGTAATGGGGTTCCAGATTTATACTACAAATTTGATGGAGTTGACTGGCAAACATGGTCATCCGCCGACCTTCCAAACGTGCCAGCTTCGCATCCCAACTCAGAACCTCATTTGATATACGTAGATACAGAAGGGCATTGGTGGTTTAATCACTACACGCTTGGTGGCATCCACGCACCCAAATTATTTGAATTTGATGGTGTTAATTGGAGTGGTTACGACAACGAGATTTTTCCTCTAGGGAGCAGCTATATTGAAGATGTCGGATTTGATTGTGAAAACAATATTTGGTTTGGCGGCAACCCGCTTACCCGATTTGATGGTTCAAATTGGACGGATATTAATCCAGCAAACAATAGCAGTGTTCAAGTATATTCGATTACCACAGACACCATTGATTGTAACTTGTGGATTACTTTTAATGATGGCAGTTCGAGCAATATTGGTTTTACCAAATATGACGGAACCATATTTACCAATTACTCTACGCCAAATGGGAGTGATGTTTTTAAGGTTTTGATTGGCACGAATGGTGCTATTTGGGTAGCATCCTCATATGATGGCTTGGGGCATTTTGACGGAAATAATTGGACTTGGTTTGACCAAAATAACTCTCCATTGGCTAAATATATTATTGACATTGCATTAGACCAAGAAGACAGATTATGGGCAACAAGTCACAACAAAGGAGTGTCAGTTTATGAAAATGGTACTTGGACTACCTATAACTCAACCAATTCGCCTGTACAAGATATTGCCCCTTGGTTGTATGTTGATCAATCCGACAACATTTGGGTATGGAATGGCGGAAGTCCGCTAAAATTTGATGGTGTCAATTGGACTCCGTTCCCTGTAAATGCAGGTAATGGATATGATTGGATTTATTCAATGGCCCAGGATTTGGATGGCAATTTATGGTTTTGCAGTTATTATGCAGTATATGAGTACGATGGAATTGATTTGATTACCTACAAAATAGAAAATTCAAATATAGGAGCCAATCTTGCATTTAAAATCAAGGTTGATGCTTATAACAACAAGTGGTTCATACATGGTGTAGGTGTTTCCGTATTCAACGAAGATGGCATCACCAATCTCCCTATTAACCCGCCAACGTCATCCCTCCCCACCGAAGAGCCTACGGTATGCACAGCTATGCGCATTTACCCCAACCCCTCCAACGGAAGTTTTTGGGTGGAAACGACCGGGGAAGGCGCTTGGACGGCCACGGTCAGCGACCTTTTCGGTCGGCAATTGCGCAGCATAAAAAGCAGC
>JAHEAS010000738.1 GCA_024642645.1 Saprospirales bacterium
TTTTTCCTTGCTTTCAAAGGAAAGAATCAAGTCGCCAAAACAGCCAGTTGACTTTGATTATGGCAATATTATTACTGCCTACAAAAATGCTGACATTGCCAAAGGCCTAGTCAAATCTTTGCTCAAACAACGGCATGCTAATCACCATATTTATCTGGTAGCAGATGGGTGCGACCTCAGCAATTGGG
This sequence comes from Saprospirales bacterium, assembly GCA_024642645.1. GTDB lineage: Bacteria > Bacteroidota > Bacteroidia > Chitinophagales > Saprospiraceae > UBA6168. Next base: position 189 of record JAHEAS010000738.1, read on the forward strand.
ATATTGAGGATGAAAAACTGACCGTGCTTTTGCCTTCACAACCACTCAATCTAAAGGCGAAATCAATCATCCACGGAATTGAAAACTTTGTTCGACCTCACCAGTACATCACAGTTTTTGATGCCGACAATTTGGCCCATCCTGATTTCTTGAATGAAATAAACCGTTATGTAAACGGAGGATACCAAGCAATTCAAGGCCAGCGCACCGCTAAAAACATCGACACATTGATGGCTTGTGCAGATGCTTTGGGCGAGTTTTACAAAAATTACATTGATAGGGTAGCTCCATACCGCAATGGCTCCTCGGCAGTAATCAGTGGCAGCGGAATGGCGGTAGAAGCCGAACTTTACAAGGCGTACCTCGCCAGTCCCGAAATCGAACAGGGCAAGCACCAGTGGAAGAAAATGCTTCAGGAAGACAAAATCTTACAGAATTTTTTGCTCCGCAAAAACACAAAAATCGCATACGCTTGGGATGCCATTTGCTACGACGAGAAAGTGACCAATGCCGATGCTGTAGAGACCCAGCGCAGCCGTTGGCTGTTCAGTTATTTTCAGAATATCCCGAACTCGCTGGGCATCTTGCGCCGTGGTTTTTTCAACTTGAGTTGGAATCAGTGGTTGTTTGGGCTAGTTACCATCGCTCCACCGATGTTCGTCATGTTGTTCGCCGCTTTTGGCCTCGCCGTGCTTGGTTTGTTGGTAAACCCGTGGGTATCTTTGGCGCTTGCAGTTGCTGTGGTGCTTTTCATACTGACTATCTTCTGGACGTTGAAATTGAGCAACGCCCCGAAGCCAGTTTGGAATGCCGTAGCAGCCATGCCTTCGTTCGTGTTGCGGCAGCTAAAAGGGCTTTTCAAAATGGGCAATCCGAACAAAAACTTCAAGCACACGGAGCACAAGGTGAGTGTGACGATTGAGGATGTTTTGAAATAAACCGATTAAAAATGCAATACTCTGCCGAAGAAACGATAACTGCCATCAACAATTGGGACGAAGCGACCAAGTCCCATTTTCACCGCCTCGTGTCAGTGAACCTGACCATTTCCATCCGGGTGATGATGGAAAACGTGGACTTGTCCGTTGAGGAAAAACTAACGGAAATAAACCTACTCAATGAGTTTCACCACCGGCTGCTGAGTTGGTGGCGGAGCGGCGACGGGGAGTGGCAGTCAGCCGAAAAACTTTTCGGACTGCTGCAATTTTATGCCGAAAAGATGGCCAAACGGGGTGCGATTGAGTTTCCAGTGGTGTCAGCGTTTGAGACAGTGCAAGGACTTAGGGCTGAAAGCAATTAATGAACAAACTAGGTTATATCTCGCTAATAATCAACCTGCTGTTGCTGGCTGCTGTTGCCTTTGCCATCCACAAATACGGTGGCTTGCGAAACCTCTGGGCAAAAATCAACAACCGGGGCATTGAGAAATCCTATTTTCATCGCAAAAACCTGTTTGAAATGTTACCTCCTAAAGACGGAGCCATCATCATGCTCGGCAACAGCATCACCGCTGGCGGTGAGTGGACAGAACTGCTCGGCAACGCTAACATCCTGAACCGTGGCATCCCTGGCGACCACTGTGATGGGATGTTTGAGCGACTAGACGAAGTGCTTCGCCACCATCCCTCCAAGATTTTTCTAATGGCCGGCATCAATGACCTGGCTTTCATCTCCCCCTCCCAAACATGGCCTAAGTACGAGCGCCTCGTCAATGAAATTTTGACAAAATCCCCTTCCACTCAACTTTACCTCCAAAGCGTACTGCCTGTCAACAACATCGTCAGCCCCACGGCTGTGGACAATGACGACGTACGAGCACTCAATGAAAAAATCAAGCTGTTTGCGCAAGCGAAAAACCTCGTTTTCATTGATTTGTACGCTTTGATGCAGGATTTGGACGGAAATTTGGATGCAGCCTACACGCTGGACGGCGTCCACCTAAACGGGGCAGCCTATTTGAAATGGGCAGCAGTTTTGAATGGAGAAATGAAAATTGAAAATTGAAAATTGGCCAACGGCAATCGAGTTTTCAATTATCTATTTTCAATTTTCAATTGAGAAAACATGATTTTCAATAGCCTTACATTTCTGGCTTTCATTGCCATTTTTTTACCACTTTATTTTGCACTCAAAGGCAAATGGAGGCTATGGTTGAGCCTAGTAGCTAGTTATATTTTTTATGGCTGGTGGGACTGGCGCTTCCTTTCCCTTATTGCTATTTCGACCCTTGTGGATTACTATTTGGGGCTGACAATGGAAGGTGAAAATGATGATAAAGAACGACGCAAGTTGTTGATTATCAGCATGGTGCTCAACTTGGGTTTTCTTGGATTCTTCAAATATTTCAACTTTTTCACTGATTCCTTCGTAGCGCTTCTTCAGAATTTTGGGATGAATCCCTCGGTACACACCTTAAGGATTATCCTTCCGGTCGGCATT
>JAHEAS010000739.1 GCA_024642645.1 Saprospirales bacterium
ATCGCCCTCGCAAATGGAGTCTTGTAGAGAAGAGGCTGATATAGGAAGCACATCAATAATAATGATTAGGGTGCTGTCGCAACCGTACCAAGTGGTGAATTCGTAAACGAAAGTATCCGCCTCGACGAGTTCCTGCCCGTTGATGATAATGGTGTCGCCCTCACAGATAGCAAACTCCTGCGTTTCCGTTACGGAAGGCAGCACGTTGAGCGTGAGGGTCACGGTGCTGTCGCAACCATTGGCACTGGGGTAAATGACCTCGTAAATGCCCGTAGTGGTGAGTGTTTCACCATTAAAATCATAAGTATTGCCTTCGCAAATGGTAAGTTCAACTGCGGTACTAGCCAGGGGCAGCACATCCACGATGATGGTCACAATACTGTCGCAACCATTTGCAGCCCCATTGCTCATCACATTAACGAGGGTGTCTGGCTCGTGGATTTGTTGCCCGTTGATATTGATGGTGTCGCCTTCGCAAATTGTAAATACTTGCGCACTGGTGGCTAATGGCAATACCGTCAAGGTAAGCGTTATGGTACTGTCACAGCCATTGGCACTCAGATAAACGGTTTGATAAACACCGGCATTGGTAAGCATTTGACCATTGAAATCATAAGTGTCGCCCTCGCATATCGTATTTTCAACAACAGAACTCGCCACTGGCAAGACCTCAACGATGGCAGTCACGACACTATCGCAGCCATTTATCCCTCCGTTTATTATTGTATAAACAAGGGTGTCCGCCCCGCTGATTTCCTCCCCATTGATATTGATGGTATCACCTTCACAAATTGTCAATACCTGCGTTCCGATTGCTACTGGCAGCACTGTCAGGTTGAGCGTCACCGTACTATCGCAGCCACCCGTGGCCGTATAGGTGGTGGCATAAGTACCGCTTTGCGTCAGCAATTCACTGTTGAATAGATAGCTTTCACCTTCGCATATACTGGCTTCGAATGCTATTTCAAAATTGTCCACAACATCCAGCAAAACCAACACGGTGCTGTCACAGCCGTGCACAGTGGCAAGCATGGCCGTGTAATTGCCCGGCTGGTCGAGTTGTTGACCGTTGAAGGAATAGGTACTACCGGCGCAAATCACCGCCGTTTCCATGATTTCATAGTTTGGCCAAAACTCCAGCGATAGGTTGACGATGCTGTCGCAACCTTTTGATGAGGTAAAATGAAAGACAAGGGAATCCTGCGCATTGACTACCTGACCATTGTAAAAAAAGTCGTCGCCATTGCACGCATACAAAGTAACGGTTTCTTCCACGGGTGGAATAACAAAAAGCGTGAGCTTCACGATGCTGTCGCAACCAGAAACCAAAGGGTAGGTAACAGAATAAACGCCAGCGTCGGTCAGTATTTCGCCATCAAACCCATAATTGTCGCCTTCGCAGATCGTTGCTTGGATATTGGTGATCATACCCGGAAACCCCACCACCATGCAATCCGTCATCAAGCAACCTGTCGCAGTGTTGGTCACGGTTAAGCAATAGGTGCCGGGGGCATCCACGGTTGGGGTCTCAGTCGTATTTGTACTGGTGAAGTGCCCATTGGACGTTGTCCAAAGATATTGAAAAATGCTGTCTTGCGATGAAGCAGTGCCATCCAACATAATTGTTGGTTGATTACAAGTGAGTATGGTGTCAGGGCCAGCGTCAGCAAGTACATCGCCAACCACGAGGTTGAAAATCACAAGGCTGTCGCAGCCTTGCCAACTCGTACATACTGCTTGGTGTGGCCCGAGGCTGTTATATGCCAAGCCGCACACGGTATAAGTCCCATCGCAGGGCAGTGTTACATTGCCCAACCCAGTCATTATGGGAGGAGTGGGGATTATGATACAAGTAATTAGGCTATCGCAGCCGAAGGGCGCTGGGGCATAGACTTGATAGGTGCCTGGTGCCGAAAACGTTAGCCCACTACATTCGACTGAATTCCCAGGACATATATAGTGGATATGCTCTGTTTGCACATATTCACCAATGGAAACATTCAGGCAATAAAGCGGCACATTGGGGCAAGAAAGGTTCTGTGTGCAAATTTGTGCCGTTCCCGCCGATGTCCAATTAACCGTCACATTAGTGCCAATACTTGAGCCTAAGAATGTGCCCATATTTGATGGCAGGATGGACCACTGGGCCGGTTCGTTCGTGGTATAATTAAAGGGCCCACCGGGGATGCATACATTTTCTGGGCCAGAGGTGATACTCGTTGACCCATTTATGGTATAGTTACACTGGGCGCCTGCCGAGCCATCTAACATTAGGTAATACACATTGCCTGGTGTTAGTGGGATGTTATTGCATATCGTTTGAGTAGTGCCAGAAGGAATGTTCCCCAAGCAATCTGAGACAAAGGAGAAGTTGATGCAATCGGTAGTTTCAAGCATTGAAACCTGGATGGCACCACCAGTAGCGCAGTCTCCCGTTTCAATGCTAAAACATACATTAGTGCCAGTCGCCGTGAAGGCAAACCATTGGTTGTTCTCCACGCTCGTACACCAATAGGGAGGAAGGCTTATGGGGGTATTGGAGATAGTTTGGCCAAAATAACAATCCAAATCGTGCTCACTGCTCAGGATGCAAGCAGCGGGAGCATCATAGGCGGCTATTGGAAT
>JAHEAS010000740.1 GCA_024642645.1 Saprospirales bacterium
CCAAGAATGCCAGCAACATAGAGTTTTTCAAAGTGACCACTGAAGACGGTGTGGAGATGGATGGTTGGATGAAGAAGCCCAACAATTTTGACCCAAATAAAAAATACCCTGTTGTGTTCTACGTATACGGAGAGCCTGCAGGTGCAACAGTTTCGGACAGTTACGGCTCCGCCAACGACTTCATCTACAGTGGCGACTTGTCCGAAGATGGCTACATTCACGTCAGCATCGACAACCGGGGCACACCTGCGCCGAAGGGAAGGGCATGGCGTAAAGCCATCTACCGTAATATCGGTCAAATCAATATCCGTGACCAAGCGATGGGCGCAAAGAAAATCCTCGAAGCAACTTATTGCGATACAAGCAGGGTAGCGGTTTGGGGCTGGAGCGGCGGCGGTTCTTCCACGCTGAATTTGATGTTCCAATATCCTGAGATTTACAAAACGGGCATCTCCATTGCGCCGGTGACTAGCTCGCTGTTTTACGACAACATCTACACCGAACGATACATGGGCCTGCCACAGGAGAACATGGAAGATTACACCGCCGGGGCAGCTATTACCCATGCCAAGAACTTGAAAGGAAACCTGCTGCTCGTGCACGGTACTGGCGACGATAACGTGCATTTTCAGAATGCGGAAATGCTGGTGAACGAACTGGTAAAATACAACAAGCAGTTCCAGTACATGGCCTACCCGATGCGCTCCCACGGCCTGAGCGAGGGTGAGGGAACATTCCTGCACCTGAGCACGATGGTAAGCAAGTTTTTGAAGGAGAACTGTCCTCCGGGTGGGGTGAATAGGGTGGATAAACCTTGAGTTAATTCCATTGGCAGCTTGCTTGTCGGCAGACAGGTAAAAGTAGTCAAGGGACTGCTAGCGCTAAAAATTACGAGCCATCCGACACATTCGGATGGCTCGTAATTTTTAGGATTGGAGTTCAACCCAAGCTTAGGTGCTTACCCTATCAGTTTCCTAAATTCTTCAAATTTTTTCCCAATACTTTTATCATACTGGTGAGAGGCATATTTCGGCCCGTTATATTTGTAAGCAAAGGTTCGAAAGTCCTCATCGGTTGGCTTCGTTTTTTGGATCACACGCTGCAGTGAAGAGCCTTTAGATGCAATAAAGCGTGCGATATAGTACACCTGTTCTTCGATGGGACTGGTGTACATCTGGTAGGCCGAAGGGGCGCCAACATCTTTGAAATTAAAGCCCATGACCTGCCCAAGGCCGAAGCTGCTGGCTTGGTAGCGAAGCTCACGAAGGTCTGCATCCGGGCTTTTCTTGTTGAGTTTACTGAGCCATTGCTGCTCAAATTTTGGGCGCACTACCCCTGCCGATTCCTGGCTGATGACGGAGAGTACCCATTTTGGTTCGATGGCAAAGCCTTTTTCACGGGCAATGCGTGCTACTGAGCTTTTGGCATGCTCGCCGTATTTCTCAAGAATGAGCTCGCTGTCGCAAAAATGGCGGGTATGCAGGCGGTTGAGGTGGAAAATTGCCTCATCAAAATTGCCACAAGTGACCTCGCCGCTGTTGGCAACTTCCAAGGTTTTTACCAAAATGGCTTCCAATACTGGTGGTGTCAGGCGTACTTCGCCGACGTTGACGATGAGTTGTCTGGCAGTGTCGTAACGGCATTCATAGCAAAGCGTTTCCCTATTCAGACCAGTTGCTTCCAGTCCGTTTTCCAACATAAATTGGCCAAGCCCACGATTGGTGCCCCTGCCGAAATCGCCGTCAATAAGATAGCTGCCGTCAGATGAAGTGGAATAGCCTAAGAAAATCAGAAGCCTTTGCAAACCACGTATGGCATTCTTGCCGGCAGTGGTGCGGTCAAGGCTTTGGTCGCCAGCCATGAAACGCTCCAGGTCGTCCTGCCATTGGATGTTGGTATCTTGTTCAAAGTCAAGTAGTTGTTGAATTTTAGGGTCGTTTATCAAATTGAGCATTGTCCATTTAGTTTTAGTGAAAATTATTCTCCAGTAATTTGGGGATATATGCGGTCAAGGTAGTTTGCCTTGATGAATTGGAAAAGCAATTCTATTGTTTTTCCCGCTCCATCCAAAAACATAAGAAGCTTTCTACCTACTGTTTGCGCCCCTCTATCTACTTTTTTTCACCAAACAGCGACTTAACCTTCTTGCCAACGCAACGAAATTTCATTTCGAGGCATTATTAGGTGGCAAAGGGGTAAAAGCATTTGCCTATCTTTGCACCGTTTTTTCCAAATAACATTTTTCAACACCGGATATTCAAGGCAAACGGTTTTAGACGAAAGCAATCTGCATACTGCAAAAACGCTTGCCCTGAACTTGAACTACACTAATATTTCAACATGACAAAAGTTAAACCAGCAAACGGCAAGCTTGGCATCCTCACACCGGGGATGGGCGCCGTGGCTTCCACTTTCATGGCAGGCGTTATCGCCGTCAACAAGGGCATTTCCAAGCCCGTCGGTTCCGTCACGCAGATGGGCAACATTCGCCTCGGCAAGCGTACCGACAATCGCAATCCCCTCATCAAGGACTTTGTGCCTTTGGCAAAACTGACCGAAATCGTGTTCGGCGGCTGGGACATTTTCGAAGACAACATGTACGAGTCGGCGGTGAACGCCAA
>JAHEAS010000741.1 GCA_024642645.1 Saprospirales bacterium
GTTATTGAAAAAATCCCTAGAAATAGACCTCACCAACTTAGCTGCAAATAGCATGAATTACAGCGGAATTGCCTCGATTGTAGCTAAAGAAGGAAGAATTTCAATGGCAGACAGCCTTTTCCGACATGGGCTTGGCCTACCGGAGGAATTAAGCGGGTTGGAAAAATCTATGAATTTGCCGATTAGCCACTTCTTCTATGCCCGTTTCTTGTCAGACCAAAAGCGCTTCGCCGAAGCACGCCAACAATATGAACAGTGCCTATACTGGGAGCCGCACGGTTGGCGTGCCCCCTACGGCTACGCCCTGCTCACCCTCGCTGAAAAGGGCAGCAAAAAAGAAGCCCTCGACTGGGTCGAAAAAGCCCTCGACAACTTTTATCCCGAACCGGAATCTATCATGGCAGAGCCGCTTTTTAAGAAAATCAGAAAAAACAAGCGCTTCAAGGCATTGATGAAAAAACATTTCCCTAACCAAGCCAAAGACTAAAACCCACTGCAAATGAAGAGCCTGCTTGCACTCATTGCCCTGCTCAGTAATTTCATCATCACTGCCCAAACCATTGACCTCGGTGGCCACTCCACCCGTGCCGTCGTCATCGGCATCTCCGACTACCAGGACCCTGCCATCCCCGACCTGCGCTTCGCAGACCGGGACGCCGAGGCATTTGTGGCTTACCTCCAATCAGCAGCTGGCGGAAAGGTGAGTTCCGAAAACATCCACCTGCTGACCAATAGCCAAGCATCCAATGCTCAAATCGTCAGCTCGGTCACTTGGTTGATGGAAAAATGCCAAGCAGGTGATTTGGCCATCATCTACTTCTCCGGACATGGTGATGTGGAGGCAAAATTGCGCAGCCAACCGGGTTTCTTGCTGACTTGGGACACACCAGCTCAAGCCTACATGGCAGGGGCATTTTCGTTGTATTTTCTTCAAGAAGTAATAACTACGCTATCCGTCGAAAACCAAGCGAAGGTAGTAGTCATCACAGACGCTTGCCGCTCCGGGAAGCTGGCTGGCAGCGGTATAGGCGGAGCAGGGCTCACGAGCCTGAATCTGTCAAAACAATTTGCCAATGAAGTAAAAATCCTATCCTGCCAGTCTACTGAATTCAGCGAAGAAGGAGCACAGTGGGGAGGCGGCAGGGGCGTATTTAGCTATTTTCTCGTGGAAGGGCTATTTGGTCTTGCCGATAGCAACAATGACCAACAAGTCAACCTGCTTGAAATCGGCCGCTATTTGGAGGACAAAGTTTCCGCAGAAGCGGCCCCTAATCCGCAGTTTCCAATAACTGTGGGCGATAAGACCCAAAAATTGACCACGGTGGTGCCTGCAGCGCTGGCGCAATACCTGAAACAAAAGGCAGCTGGCACGGCAGTACCGGAAACGCAACTATCGGAAGCAGGGCTGGCAAGCCGAGCGCCGAAGGCAGGAAGTGAGCGCTTTGAAGCATTTCAAAAGGCATTGAAAGACCGGGCTTTTTTTGAACCGCCGGGCGAAAATGCCGAGGCAATATTTTTAGAATTGTTGGCCGACCCTACCCTATCCTCGCTGCACAATGACCTGCGTCGGGACTTTGCCGCTGCCCTGCAAGATGAGGCACAACAGGCGCTCAATGCCCTGCTTGAAAGCGACCCCAGCGAGGTGAACAACTACTTTTACAACCCTGAAAAATATGCGCAATACCCCATGTACCTCCAGCGTAGCATCGAGCTGCTGGAGGAGGGACATTTTGCGGTAAAATCACTGAAAGCGAAAAAATATTTCTTCGAGTCTTTCAACCGTTCAAGGGTCGTTGCAAATCTTGAAACCGACCGGCATCTGCGTGATTCGCTTGTTTACGATGCTATGAAGTTACTCAGGGATGCCATTGTCTTGGAACCAGATGCGGCTTATTTGCACAATGCCTTGGGTGCGATTTATACCATGTCCGACCCGCCCAACACAGACTCTTTGCTGATGCACTGCCAAAAGGCAATCGAACTCTCCCCCACCTGGCTCCTGCCCTATTTAAACATCGCATGGGAATATCATTGGACACAAGGAGATATTGAAAAAGAAGCGGAATGGCTGAACAGAGCGGCGGAAGTCACTTCCGATTCCTTTGTGGTAATTGAACGGCTGTGCTGGCTTCGGGAGTTTCAAAATCGACCGGAGGATGCCATGGCTTTGGCCGACCGGTTGATAAATGCCAAACCTGCACTTTTCAACGGCTACGCCAACAAAGGAGGCGTCAATTTTTTGCTAAAAAATTACCCAGAAGCGGAGAAATGGATGCTCCGTTCACAAGCATTTTACAATTCACCGTATCAATTTTCAAACGACTATCTCGGCTATATTTACCTGGCAACCAGGCGGAAGGACAAAGGCATCCAGCATTACGAACGCTTAATTGCTGATGACCGAAGCGCCGTGTACTTGAAAGCAAATTTTTACAACTGGCTGGGTGATGGACTGGTGAACTTTACGACGGATTGGGAGAAAGCCGAAAAGTGTTACGAGGAATCTGAAAAGCTGCAACCGAACACTGCAAAAAGAACCCGCAATGCAATTCGGGTCGCAAAAACCAGGGTCATGCAGGGCAGATGGCAAGATGCCAAGATGCTCCTTGAAAAAGCCCTCA
>JAHEAS010000742.1 GCA_024642645.1 Saprospirales bacterium
GGTCTGTGAGCACCAGCTCAACGATATTCTTGCGCAGCTTCTGGATGCTTTCGCTTTCTGTGAAAACCATCATGCCTTCTTCCACGGGCGTGTGACAAGAGGCGACCGTTCTGAGGTTTGTTCCATTTCCTACCCTTCCTACTTCGACACTACATACCCGGCACGAGCCGAATGGGTCCAAGTTAGGCGCATCGCAGAGAGTGGGTATGGCGTCTTTGCCCTTGAATCGCCGCACGTACGAGAGGATGGTCTCTCCCGGTACGATGGCGAAGGGCTGCCCGTTGATTTGGGCGGTCTTGGTAAGGTTGATAGTGGGTTGGGCGGTCAAGGCTTCGGATACCATAATTCGGTCAGTTTTTTATTGTTTGTTGGGCTTTGCGGGGTTTTGGTCTAGTCGGCGGAAAGATAGTGGATTTGGTGGAGGTGTGCAAGGGGTTTAAACCAGCTTGGCTTCGGGCTTGCAAACCTATTTAGCTATTAAACCTTGATAATCAATTTCGAATCAAAGGACAATATTCAAGCTATCAATAATAGATTGGGGCTGGAAAAGTAAAATTGTTGCCCCGTTGCCGCAAGTCTTCCCCATTCCAAATCATAGCTGTATTTCAGTATTTTAAAACAAGCAAAAGTTCCAGCAAGTGTTCAGCGAAGCGGCACTTGCGTTGTGTGTAGCAGCTCCAGCGCAAGTGCCGCTCCGCTGAACGCTTGCTGGAATTACGTCATTACTTTTCAAGTAGAAAACTGTAGTTTGGGCTTGGGCATCGAAAGACTAAAAATAACAGTGCTAAAGTTTTGACAAAAGCCTCCCAGACAAGTAAATTATGGTGAATTTTCGAATTTAGTCGTCCCGGTGCCAACTTTTAAAGAGAATTTTCGAAGTGAAGACTTCCCAGGGCGAACGCATAAAGAGAATACGTTATGCTAAGTCGTTCCTACTTGACACACATTGAAGCGCCGACAGTTTCAAAAGGGCGCCGCCGCTTTCCGTTTTAAACAAACTCCTCCCTTCCGTTTTATAATAATGCCTTAATTTGCCATTTCAAATCCATTATGTTTTCAACCATATTTCACCAATCACGATGAAAAAATTCCTGTTCCCCTTGTTATTCCTCGGCGTCTTTTCCTTTTTCTGCACCAACTGCACCTACAATCCCCCCAACAAAAGTACTGCCAAGGAAATACGGAAAGACACCAGCCTGCTCGCCACATTTTTGCCTAAAATCAAACTGCCACCCGGCTTTAAAATCGAAGTATATGCCGACCAAGTAGAAAATGCCCGCTCCATGACCCTCACGCCCGGTGGAACCCTGTTCGTGGGCACCCGTGACAAAGGAAGCGTGTATGCCCTGCGGGACGAGGACGGCGACATGCGGGCCGAAAAAAAATACGTGTTGGCAGAGGGACTGAACATGCCCAACGGCGTGGCTTTCCGCAATGGCGACCTTTACGTGGCGGAGGTCAGCCGCATCCTACGGTTTAAGGACATCGAAAACAACCTGGCCAATCCGCCGAGGCCGGAGGTGGTCTATGATAAATTCCCGACGGAGAAGCACCACGGTTGGAAGTACATTGCCTTCGGGCCTGACGGCAAACTCTACGTGCCAGTGGGGGCACCCTGCAATATCTGCAACAAGGAAAAAGAGAACGAAATCTTCGCCAGCATGACCCGCATGAACCCTGACGGTACGGGGTTTGAGGTGGTGCAGCACGGCATCCGCAATTCAGTCGGTTTTGCTTGGCAGCCTGGCACCGGCTATCTCTGGCTCACCGACAATGGTCGGGACGAACTTGGCGACGACCTGCCTTCCGACGAACTGAACTGCGCATCGAAAGACGGCATGCACTTCGGTTACCCCTTCTGCCACCAAGGTGATGCACCTGACCCAGAATTCGGGAAAGGCCGTGATTGCAGCGAATTCACACCGCCAGCTCAAAAGCTTGGTGCCCACGTGGCGGCGCTCGGCATGGAGTTTTATCAGGGAAAACAGTTTCCGGAGGAATACCAGAACCAAGTACTGATAGCCGAGCATGGCTCCTGGAACCGCTCCAAAAAAAGCGGCTACAGAGTGGTGCTGGTGAACATTGATGGAGAAAAAGGCACTTCCGACACGCCCTTTGCCGAAGGATGGCTCAACGAAGCCACCGATGAAGTTTGGGGCCGCCCCGTGGATTTGGAGCACATGCCGGATGGTTCTATGCTCCTGTCCGATGATTTTGCTGGGGCTATTTATCGGATTTCTTATGATAAAACGGCGTTGTGATTTGGGGTAATATCCATTGCCGCAAGTCTTCCCCATTCCAAATCATAGCTGTATTTCAGTATTTTAAGACAAGCAAAAGTTCCAGCAAGTATTCAGCGAAGCGGCACTTGCGTTGTGTGTAGCAGCTCCAGCGCAAGTGCCGCTCCGCTGAACGCTTGCTGGAATTACGTCATTACTTTTCAAGTAGAAAACTGTAGCGTGGGTTTGGGCTTGGATAAAAAGGCAAGTAAAAAAGCAAAGAGAAATGGCAATGATTGATTTCATTTTTTTTTAAATGTAGCAACCAATAAATGCGCTAAAGATTATCAATTTATCATGACTAAATAAATTACCTTTCTGCAATACAAAACCTTTGAG
>JAHEAS010000743.1 GCA_024642645.1 Saprospirales bacterium
GGTTTACCTCATCATCACAAAACCCGACTGTAACGGAGGAGGGCGTTTACCTGCTCACCGTCACCAATACCTCTAATGGCTGCACTGCTACTGCGAACATTACGGTGCCGCCGTTTGATACGCCCGATGCCTCGGCTTCAGGCGGCGCAATCACCTGTGCAGCATCATCGGTGCAACTGATGGGCAGTTCCACCACTCAAAATGTTGGCTATGCTTGGACGGGACCAAACGGCTTTACTTCCAATGAACAGAACCCGATAGTAAGCGGAACGGGCATGTATTTGTTGACTGTCACTTCCTTAACCGGTTGCTTCGCAACAGCTACGGCCAGCGTGACACAGGAGGGTGATTTGCCGCAGGCAACACCAATGGCCACAGACTTTTTGACCTGCAACACGACCGAAGTGACTATCATGGCAAACCCAGACATGGCGGGTTACGACTTCGCTTGGACGGGGGCAGGAGGCTTCTCTTCCAACCTTCAAAATCCCATCGTGACGATACCAGGCTTATACTCGGTTTTGGTGACGAACCCTGCTACTGGCTGCACCGCCACTTACTCGGCATTTGTTACTGAATTGGCGCCACCAATGATTGTTATTAATATACCTGACATTGAACTTAACTGCACTTCAACCACTGCCGTACTCGACCTTACAGGGGTTTGTGACTTGCCCGGCCTCACTTGCTACCTGAACGGGGTTGTCATCACTGGGCCAGTAACCCTGAACCAGCCCGGCAGCCTCCTCCTCGAAGTTTTCGATAACGCATCGGGTTGTCTGGTCGGTACTGAAAATATTCTGGTCATCGAAAATACGACCGTTCCAGACCTCTCCGTCACTGGCGACCTCGACCTGCCCTGCGCAACGGGCATGACCATCCTCACCGCCACCTCCAACACCCCCGGCGTGGTGTACTGGTGGACGGGGCTTGGCGGCAACCCCGTACAGACCGTGCCGCCCGGCACTTACACCGTGGAGGTGACGGCGATGAACAACTGCGCCAGCTCCCAGACGGTGACGGTGACTTCGCCGCCTACATTGCAAATTGTAGCTGTAAATGCAATTTTAGATTGCGATGGTAATTTTTCCCCAGATATCGTTATCGCTGGTGGTGTGCCACCTTATAATTATTTTTTCACTGTTTCGTCTCCGTCACCTGATATTTTCTATGAGATTATAGTGACTGACGCCAACGGCTGTTCAATTAGCTCCAGTGGAACTATCACTGCCCTATCTCCTCTCATGGGAACGGTTACGCATACAAATGTTACCGTTTTTGGAGCTAATGATGGTACTGCCACCGCAATCCCGTCGGGGGGCAACCCGCCCTATTCGTATCTTTGGGATAATAACCAGACCACCCAAACCGCTACCAACCTCACACCGGGATTTCACTCTTGTATAATTACGGATGCCGCTGGTTGTCAAGCATCGGTCACTGTCGAAATCCAGGAAGGCGTCAACGCCACCACCGACCTCCCCGGCCTTCGCCGCCTCGCCCTCTCGCCGAACCCCACTGGCGGTAAGTTCGAGCTGACTCTTGCGCTGGAAAATTCAATGCCTGTGCAGGTGGAGCTTCTGGACGTGGCGGGCCGCATTTTGACCAAAACCAACACGGAAAACGTGCTGGAAAAAACCTGGCAATTTGACCTAACCAATTCACCGTCCGGTGTTTATTTTTGTAAAATCGTTGCCGCAGGCAACGTGGCGGTGCGGAAGGTGGTGAAGGAATAGATTGTTTTATTGCTGTATTGTTGTGTTGTTTGAGAGACAAGTACCACAAACAATACAACAATACAACAATACAGCAATACAGCAATCAAACAATTCAAAAACCATGATAAAAGAACTGGTTCAAGACGGGAAGATTGAAGAGGCGCTGGACGCCCTGCTAAAGTTGCACGAATTCATGGATGCTGCTGCCAATACTTTGTCGTTGCTGCGTGCCCGGCTGGCGCAAGTGGAGGAGAAACGACTAAAAAAAGTGGCAAAGCAGGAAGACATTGACATTGAAATGAGCCGCATCACCGACTCGTTTTTGTACTTCTACGAAAACCTGGAGGAGCGGGTGAACACCGTGCTCGACCTAAAATACGACGTAAACGACTTCGACAAGCAGGTGCAGCTCAAGATGATGCGCCATTTTGAAATACAGGATGTATTGGGCAGCGGCACTTCGGCGGTCATATACCGGGCGAAGGAACTGTCGAGCGGCAAAACGGTGGCCGTGCGGGCACTCAAGGACATCAAGCCGGTGTCCAATGACTTGTCCACCATTGTTTATCGGCTCAAACACCGCAACATTATCGAGGTGTTGAGCAGTTATGAGAGCGATATACCGTTCTGCCTAGTGTTGGAGTACATCAACGGAATCACGCTCGACAATCTGCTGGAGGTGGGCTACATACCCCGGCGGGACACCATTTCCATCATCCGACAACTCTGCGATGCGCTCTACTACCTCCAAAATCTCGGCATTGACCTTCGAAACATACGTCCTTCCAAAATTATCATTGACCACGAACTGAAACCCGTCATCTCCGTTTTTGAAATCTTCAAGGACTTGCGGGGCTTTAGCCGGTTGGACAAAATCAAAGACGACCTTTACTATTCGA
>JAHEAS010000744.1 GCA_024642645.1 Saprospirales bacterium
GAAGGAATATTACCGAAATGGCGATTTTAAGGAAACCGCCAAGTTTTGCACTTACTTCGATGAGTCGTTTGAGAAAATCAAAGGCTTGCCCAGCGAATACTCTCCCGTTACCTTGAAAAAATACCATACAACTATCGTACATTTTAGAAACTTCCTGCAAAAGCGACAAAAGGAGGACATACTACTGGAGGAGTTTGACCTCAAAACGATCAAGGACTTCGACTATTTTCTGCGAACAACAAACAGCGAACAGTTTGGCGAACCCATGACCAGAAACTCTGCCAACAGTTACCACCGCAAAATAAAGGCGGTTTTAGGGCGGGCAAAAGAGGATGGGTTGATTACCATCAATCCCTATTCAAAATTCAAGTTGAAGGATGAAAAAAATGACCGTGAGTATTTGACTAAAGAGGAACTGGAAATTTTGGAAACCCATTCACTGGGTGGCAATAAAGGACTGGAAAAAGTCAAGGACATATTCCTATTCTCCTGCTATACTGGCCTGTGCTACCAAGACGCCCAAGAATTGACGAATGAAAACGTTTTCATAGATGGTGAAGGCAATTATTTCTTAACGTACATCCAAAACAAGACTGGGAAAAAGGAAGAAATGCCGATGCTGGAACCAGCGATAAAAATTTATCACAAGTATGATTTCTACAGAGAGGTTACAGGGCTTATTCTACCGAAAGTCAGTAATGTGAAAGTGAACGCCTATTTGAAGACGATTGCTGAGATGGTAGGTATCAAAAAGAAAATCACCCACCATGTTGCCCGGCACACATTTGCAACTACCGTCACACTTACGAATGGTGTTCCACTTGAAATGGTGAGCGCATTCCTCGGCCATGCTGATACCAGAACTACCCGGATTTATGCGAAAATGACCACTGGTATTAAATTGGCTCATGCCAAGATGTTGAATGAAAAATTAAAAAAATGAGCAATGGAGAATCGAAAAACAAAAACAATCAAGATTGAAATTTATGAAGACCGTGAATTAGAATTTAGGGCATTGGTGTGGCTAATAAAAAGCAACTTGGATGATAACGGCATAGAGAGGATTCGAAATTTTTATATAGACCCTTCGGCATTTGACAACTCTTAGATTCAAATTTGAAGTGCAACTTTTAGGTAAAAAGTAAGGCCAGTAGAAATACTGTACCTTTCGCCTCTACCAAAAGTTGAAAGATGAAGCAGAAAGACAAAGCGTCAGTGGGAATAGAATGCAATTACAAGCGTGTTGACCCTAATCAAAAAGAAGCTATCAGATTACCATGACCGCCATATTTTTACAAGTACATGCCTTCTCAAATCAGAGAAGGCATGTAATTTTTTCACTAGGGAGGGAGATGTAAAGCTTCCCAGCATTTCCAGCATCGAACTAATTCCATTTACTGCTTCTAAGCCAGACAAGACTGGCGCATTAGAAACTTATGCACAGTTTTATCAGGTCCACCTGGGTGAAATTTCTAAAATTGTTAAAAATGCAAAAGGTGAAGACTTTTGTCAAGGGACTAAGGTCAACCGGTTGTTGAGGAATTGACGCTCTTTAAATAAATTGAAAAGTAAAGGTAGTGGAGTCTGTTGGGGATTTCAGACCATATTGGCTTTGTCGCTTATCCCCTCGTACAGTGCTTTGATAATACGTTGACCATCCTCGATATGTTCTGTTGACATTAGCCTTGCCATACTGAACCCATGCGACTGTTCTTCAAGCAGCTGGAGTAGTCGGGTTTTTAATATTGGCTTGGTTTTGAGCATGATGCCAATTACCCTACCTACGTATCGGGCTGAAACAACCTGTTCAAATACTTTTTCTTCTCCTTCGTAGCGTTCTAGTAAATTGTTGTCTTGACCCAACATTTCCTCCAAATGTAAAAACATGAAGTGCTTCAAGATATAATCAATATCGTGGATATCCTTCTCTCGTCCTGTGTTATCTTGCCAAGCAAGCAGCTTTAGCAACACGACTCCAGGCAACGAGGAAACCTTGAGCGTTAATCCTTCTTCCGTTTCGACCGTTTCGGCAAACGGTTGCACTGCGTCAAAACCCGGCATATTGAGCACGAAAGTGCTTTTTGCGCTTAAAGTTACTTTTCCTTTGTCATCGGCGATTTGCCCAAACGGCAGAAAATCTACCTCGTAAGCCTTGCGAAAGAGGAAGCGGTAAGGTTCATTTTCGCTGAGTTCAAATGAAGGCAAGGCAGTAATGGAAGCTTTCATCGCCTCATATTCCTTCAGCGAGCCTACCATTACTGCCAGGTCTACATCTCTTGTCATTCTTGAAGGAGTTTCATTATGACCTTTAGCCAACAATTCAACATCCCGTGCGAAGGCGCCCACCACAAAATAGTCAATCCCAGAAGCTTCCAGTACTGGAATGACCGCCTCTAGCAACTCAATGACTACTTCGTCTGTAATTTTATTCAATAATATCTTGGAGGTATTGCTCATAAATCTTTCGTGCTGTTTCAAAATTCCGGTCATTGCCAGAGCCTATCAGCTCTGCATAAACCAAAAGTGGATGTACTGTTTTTAAATTAGGATTGACGAATACGGTGTTTTCCAATTTCCAAAAAAGGCTACAGATTTCTAAATTGCCTTTTG
>JAHEAS010000745.1 GCA_024642645.1 Saprospirales bacterium
ACTTGGTCTTCAATGACGATGAAGCCTTGTGGCTGCTGCATATTGCCAAACCCAATATTTTTGATAAAGAACCTAACGGAATCTACGTTGCAATAGCCGTTGACGGAAATATTGGCCATGTCCCAGTTTGGGTCAATGGGCAGGCAAATGGAATCCGGGAAAATATGGGCGCTTACCACATAAGACTCGGTGGGCTGGCCGTTGCAATCGGAACTGGCAGTGAAGTAAAAACTGCCGCACTGATCCAATCCAACCAAGCCCAAATCAAAAACTACCAAGCTGTCGGTTTGTGACAGAACGGGGACAGAGGCGCTTACGAAGGTCAGCCCGTTGTCCAAAATGACGTTCACGCTGGTATTGTTGGAAGCAGCCGTGCCTGTGTTGCAATAAGAAACCGTGTAGGCAATATTGCTGCAATTTTGTGCTACCGGCGCAGAAATATCCACTTCCAATAGCGGGCAATCCACCACTTTCAGCATGGGGAAATTGCGCACCAACGTATCGTATTCCGCAGGGAAGGTAACGTTGTAGGCTGCGATGCAAGCGTCCCAGTAGTCGTTTTTTGTCAAAACACTTACCGAGTAATTACCGGAACCTACTGTTATATCAAAGGTGCCATTGGGGTTGGTGGTGCCATAAAAGGTTTGAGTATCCGTAGCTGCCCGGACGATCCAATCGTTCAGGCCGGTTTCGCCGTTTTGATAGACGCAGTCGCCGCCGTCCACAAAGACCTTTCCTCTAAGGTGGTTGGTGTAAACGCTTCCATCGGCGCTGGCCTTGATAAAGGTCACGTCGTTGCCGAAGATACCTAGCAGTGAATTGTAGCCGATGATGATGAAGCCGCCATCTTCCGTTGGGGCTACACTTTGAGCCCAGTCAAGGTAACTGCCCCTGCCAACATTGTTTGTCCAGATTTGGTTGCCGTCGTTGTCGAAGCGGGTAAGGAAGGCATCGGCGTTGGCTGCAGTCAATTCAGTGACACCAGTCACGACGAGGTCTCCGTCTGTCGTTTTTAGGATGCTGTTTGCTTCGTCGCCAAGTGGGCCGCCAAAAGTTTTTGACCAAATTTGGTTGCCGTTAAGGTCGGTTTTTAGAAGCCAACCATCAGAGGTGGCGCCAGTGGAGCCAGTGAGTACCACATTGCCATCTGCCGCCAGCACTAGGTCGTTGGCTTTGTCAATTTCTGTGGCAGAACCAAAGAATTTGCTCCAAACCTCGTTACCATTGAAGTCCACTTTCAACAGGTAGCCATCGGTGGTTCCGTTTGCTACGTTGAAGGCGGAACCTGCGACGAGGTAGCCGTCCGCTACTTCCATCACGCTCTTGCCGTCGTCGTTGCCAGCGGTGCCGTAGGCTTTGCTCCAGACTTGGTTGCCCTGGGCATCCACTTTTACGAGGAACACGTCACGCTGGCCGTTGCCAAGACTGTTGGTGGAGCCGACGATGAGATAGCCTCCGCTCACAGTAGTTGGGATAATGCGGAATCCTACATCGTCGCCAGCGCCACCAAACTGCTTGCTCCACAGTTTTTGCCCGTCGGCATTGATTTTAAGGAGGTAAACATTGAAATCGGATAATTGGGCTGGTTGTATGTCACCGACCACCAAAAAGCCGTGGTCAGGTGTTTCGGTTATGGAATAGCCATGTTCTATAAAGCCGTCGTCGTATGCGTTTTCCCAGATTTTGGTGCCGTCCACATCGGTGCGGATGACGTAAACGTCCATGTCGCCGTCAGGTCCGAAGCTTTCGCTGAACCCAGCGCCAACGTAGCCGTGGTCTTGTGTTTGGATGATGGAGTGTCCGTAATCTTCGTTGTTGCCCCCGAAATAAATCTCCCAACCTTGCGCATCCACCTGTGAGTACACCAGCAAGACTGCCAAGAAAAGCAGCGCTTTCAGCAGGCCAAGCGGCCTGAGTGATGTACGGGAAGATGTCGTTAACAATGCAGTCATGGGTAGATTTTTCAAACTGTTCTTTGATGACGCTACAAAAGTGAAAACTAACTGGCCTGCAATCAAAGACAAAAAACGGCGTTTGTTGAAGAGTTTTTCAATAATTTTGGACCTAATTTTCGAAACAAATCCTCCAGAACTATTGTAAATGTTGAATTTTAACATGGAAACGTATTTTTGGTTTTGTTGAAAATTTATCAGCAATAAAGACTCATTTTTTATGGAAAAAAGTAATCTGGTCAGCATTTTTAGGGTTTTGGACAAAAAAGAAGTCCGGGAACTGCGGAAATGGGTCAATTCCCCTGCCCACAATCTCCGCCAAGATGTGGGCGATTTGTTCGAGTACTTGGTGTCGGGCCAACATCTTTTTTCGGAAAAACAGTTGGAGAAAGCACGGGTCTTTCAAGCCATTTACCCCGACAAAACGTTCAGCGATGCGGAAATGCGACAGGCCATGCATTTTCTATTAAGGGTCATTGAAAATTTCCTAGTGTACAACGAACTGTCGAAGGACGAAGTGCGCTCCCAGACGATTTTGGCCAAAGTGTACCGCAAACGACAGCTCCCCAAGCTTTTCCAAAAAACCATGGAAGTAGGGCAGGGCATCCAGCAACAACAGCCCTACCGCAATCACCAGTATTTTGAGAACGAGTAC
>JAHEAS010000074.1 GCA_024642645.1 Saprospirales bacterium
AACCGAAAAGGATGGATAATGCACCTGCCAATACCAGCGTAGCCTCATCGTACTGAACACCAATGACACCTGCCGTGGCTAAAATGATGAAAGCTGCCAGCCAATAGGTCCGCTTTTCGTTGTTCCAAAGCAAGAACAGTATGCCAATTGCTGAAAGCACCAAAACAAGTTGGACGGGAGGTGTGACCAGGCCAGCCACCAGCACGGCGCCTGCACAAACTTCCACCGTCAGAATAATGCCTGGAAGACCTTCCCGAAACAACACCAATTGCAGCGAAAGGAACACCAATGCTGAACCTGCGTCGGGTTGAAGTAGCAACAAGGCCATTGGCACCAAGAAAAAGGAAAATGCGTAAAGCTGCGACTTGAAGGATTTTAGGTTATTTGCGTAAGCACCCAAATAACTGGCCAGGGCGATGATGGTGCCGAACTTTGCAAATTCTGACGGCTGAATCGTTACGCCGCCTCCGAAGTCAAACCAAGCCGTTGCCCCATTGATTTCCTTGCCAAGCACCAGCACCAAACCGAGTAGCACCATACAGGCAATATAGATGATATTGGCAAAGGTTCGCCAAAATTTGCCATCAATCAAGTACGCCAGAAACATCACCACCAATGCCATTACCACCCAGATGAGCTGCTTGCCGACTGGGTTTTTAAGGAACTCAAAAAAGTTGCCCTCATAGCCCTTCCCATAGCCCACTGTGTAAATCATGGTCCAGCCGATAAACACCAGCGCCAAGTAGATGGAGAGTATAATCCAGTCAATTTGCTGTTTGCTACGTGAAGCCATGAGGAGGATTTGAGGATGCGAGGATGCGAGGATTTGAGGGGCTGCGGGGTCATCTCAAATCCTCGCATCTTCAAATCTTCAAATCCTCACCTAATCTACATATTCGACGATGCGAAGCAGGCGAAAACCTGCGGTAATTTCAAATGTAACGTTGCGGATGGTACGCTCCTGAATGGTGCGGTTCTGGCCTGTGTAAGGGTCACGCACATTCGGGATGGCTGGTTGTTTATACTGGAATGAAAAATCGGGGTTGATGGTGATTTCTATTAGTGCCCCCACCAGTTCGCCCAAGCTGAATTCAAAGCCACCGCCCAGCGTGACGCCGTAGTTCCACTTTCGCACAAAACCATTGTCAGGATAAAACAGGCCACCGTTGAACTCATTTGCCGATTTGTACTCGTCGAGGTTGGTACCCAGCGTATAGTCGCCCCGCAACCCGAAAAGGTAGTAACCCTTCATGGCCTCAGAAAGGTCGTATTTGCGTTTGCCACCTAGTATGAGGGATGTGTTTTTAAAGATAAATTCCTGGGCTGAAAGTCGAATGGTATTGCCGTTTAAATCAAAAAAATTCTGGTTGCGCAGGGCGCTCCCTTTCAGGTGGTAGCCCGCTTGCGCAAAAAGCGAAAACTCACCAAGACTTTCGGCAGAGATGGCACCGTGGTATTTGAACAAGGGATCTTGGTCCAAGCCGTTCCATTTCTGGACACCTAAGGTCAACCCTCCTTTGAAGCTGTAGGCGGTGCCTTGGGCGTGCAACTGACTGATTGTCAGCACAAAAAGAGTGATTGGCAGCAAGTATTTTACCTTCATCGTATCGTTTTTTTGAAAAAAGAATTGCAGTTTGTGTCAAAAAGCACAGCCAAACCTTATTTGGGGTTTGGCTGTGCTTTTTGCTCCGCAAAGCTAAGCAACAAACTCGAACATCACTTCACCCGTAGTGTTTGACCGATGCTAATATTGTTGCCGCTCAAGTTGTTGAGTTGCATAAGCGCATCTACTGTCAGGCCGTAGCGGCGGGAGATATTGTAGAGTGTGTCTCCCTTTACGACCGTATAGTACACCGCACCAGTGGGCTGGGTAGGCTGAGGGTTGGGGTTATCAGTCGTTGGAGTTGTAGTGGGAGTATCGGTAGGCAGCGGTGCCACGTCGTCGTCCTGCATAAAGCCGTCGTCAGGGAGCAAGGGAGGTACGCTTTCCGTGGGTTTGGGCTCGGTTTCGAGGCGTGGCCGATCGCCCTTTCGAATTTTGAACCCCCGTAGTTTGAGTCGCTGGGTAGCCTGTACTTCAACGTCGTCTGGTATGCGGTTGCGCTTAAGCAGGCGCTTCATTTTCACACCATAAAATTGGGAGATTTCGAACAGGGTTTCACCTTTCTTGACGTAATGCCATTTGCTGCCGCCCCTCACCCTGCAGCGCTTGGGCTGGATGTAGATGCGGGTGTCGTCTGGCAGTGGTGTGGTAACAACGGGCAATATCTCGTTGTAGCGTTCCAAGCGCTTGATAGAAATATTAGCTTTCTCGGAAATGTCTGTTACCGTCACGTTGTTTTTGGCAAAAATGACCTTCACGTCGTTTACCCGCCGGAGGTCAAGCCCAGCGATGAAGTCCTTGTCCTTGGTCGGTCGGCCATCGGGGAAGTCATTGTTTGAGAACCTGTCGAATTCGTACAGTTTGTAGGTTTCTATGATTTTGATGAGGAGGTTGTCGTAATTCCCAGCCGTCGCGTAGCCCGACGATTTCAGGCCCTTCGCCCAGCGTTTGTAGTCTGTGGTCTCTAGTCTAAAGAGAAAGCCGTAGCGGTTGGCTTTGCGGGGATCCCGCAAAAATTCCGAGTGAGCGATGTAGGAGTCCTCTGCGTCTTTGTACTTGCGAAAACAGGACTTTTTTAGGTTGCCAAATTCGTCGTAGTCGTCATCTTCCTGTTCATAGGTTTTGCCCGTCCAATCTGAATGGCATTTAATTCCGAAGTGATTGTTAGCTTTGCGGGCCAGTTCGCTTTTGCCAGCGTTGGATTCGAGGAGGGCTTGTGCCAGCTTGATGCTTGCAGGAATGCCCGCACGGTTCATCTCTCGAACAGCGATTTTCTTGTACGATTCAATATAGGCTTGAAAATCGCTGTTTTGAGCAAAAACAGCGGCTGCAGCTAGAAAAACCAGCGTAAATACAAGGGATTTTTTGTACATGAGGTTGTAAGATTGAATTTTCGAATTTGTAAAAAATGCGTATTTCGGAATTTGAGAAGTGAACGGCAGCGAAGAAAAAACTATTGTCCATCTCCTTTGGACCAGCCGTATTTTTGCAAAGATAAAAACTGTGGGTTGTCTTTTTATTTCATAAAAATCAAGATAAAGTTTTACATATTATCTTCCTTGCATATTTTAGCGTCCAAATATAGAACACAGAGAATTAAAAGTCTTAACCTCAAAAATATTTCACCACACAATCATCAGGACCATTCAAAGCATGAACACACAGAACCGTCGGTATTTATTCATTGATTATGAGAACCTGCTTCAAGTAAAGTTCAAGAAGCTGGAAAAGGTCGCATCCAAGATCTTCATCTTTGTCGATTCCACACAAGAAACGGTTCCGCTTGCCCTGGTGCGCCAAGCACAAAGCTCCGGCAAGAACCTTCGCTGGATAGTGGTGAACAATCCCAACGGTGGTAAGCTCAATTACCATATTGCCTTCATCATGGGCAAGCTCCATCAAAAACTGGAAGACGACGTAGAGTTTGCCGTCGTGTCCAACGACCCCGAGTTCGACCCGCTCATCAGCTTCATCAACACCACAGGCCGCAGTTGCATCCGAGTAAAGCGCAAGCAGGACGAAAGCTCCGTTTACGAAGAATCCAGCCTAAGCTACAGCAAGCCACCAGAATTCGTGGACGAATTTTCCATGAAAAACTTTCATGAAAACGGCGACGATGATGATGACGGCATGCCAGTCATGGTCGAAGACGAACTAATTACCCGCACCGCCGAGGAGACCGTCAAGCGCCTAATCCGCTCCGGCAATCGCCCTGCCGAGATTTCAACTTTGAAAAATTATATACTTTTGCACAGTCAAGAAGTTTCCCTGCATGGAAATGTTGAGCGCATCATTCAAAAATTGAAGGATACAAAAGACATCGAAATCCAGAAAGGGGAGGTCATTTACAATTTTTAAGTCCGGGCCGGAAGCGTCATGTGGCTCACAATCGCCCAAGCCCAAACATGATTTGACTACGCAAAATGGAAGACATTAACGACCTACTACAAACAACAGAGGAGTCCATGAACGGCTCCGTCGAACACCTTCAGTACGAGCTTACTAAAGTTAGGACTGGCAAAGCCTCCACCACCCTGCTCAATGACATTGCGGTCAGCTACTACGGCGCCATGACACCGGTGAACCAAGTAGCCAGCGTGTCCACCGCCGATGCCCGCACAATCGTCATACAGCCTTGGGAGAAAAACATGCTAAGGCCCATAGAGAATGCCATTTTCGAGGCCAATATCGGTATCACACCGATGAACGATGGGGAGGTCATACGCCTCACTATCCCGATGCTCACTGAAGAACGTCGCCGTGACCTCGTGAAACAGGCCAAGCACTTCGGTGAGGAAGCCAAAATCAGCGTGCGCAGCATCCGCCACAAAGCTCTTGACACCATAAAAAAAGCGGTGAAAGACGGCTTCTCAGAAGATGGTGGAAAAGATATGGAAGCTGAGGTGCAAAACTTGGTCAACAAGTTCACTGCCAGCATTGACCACATCATCGAAGTGAAGGAGAAGGACGTGATGCACGTTTGAAAAAAGTTGGCAATTGGCGTCGAGACTCGGCTAAATTGACAATGTCAGCTTCAACAACAAGAGAGGTGATATCTTTTTTCAAGATGCCACCTCTCTTTCTGTTTATGCCATACACTGAGCTAAATGGACTGCCCACTGCCACCTGACAAACTGTCGAACTCAAACAAAAGCCTCTTCACCAACGGCAACACCCGCCCCGCCCTACCTTCCTCATAATCAGACACTTTCGCAATTTTTTCTACCACCTGCCCCTGCTTCGCAAGCCCCAACATTCGCTCCCGCTCTGGCGCTGAGAAGCGGGAAAACGTGCGCCGCAGCAGTGGCAAGGTATCCCTGAAAATATACTCATTCAACCCATCAACCCAAGCATCCAGCAAGTTCCAAAGTGAATTGTTGTGGAGCAACAACAAGCCACTTCCTTGCAGGAAACCTTCGAGCCACTGCGCAGCTTCCAACGGTGGCGTGGCTGGGGACAGCGAGTATTCCATCCGAATAGCCGTCTCCGCTTCTGTGCGTATTTTTTTGTCGAATAATACACGGGTGCAAGCGCCAGTCAGTATACCGTTCACCCGCAGGTTATCAGAAATATGGGCGATGCAGTCGAACCACTGGCTGAAAAAAGCGGGGTCGTTCAGCAGGCCGAGCGCACGGTTTACCCCCATCAACTTGTCGAAAGCCTCCTTCGAGGCGTCTTCGTCAAGGTTGAGCACGGCGGCGGGCAGTGCGATGCAGATACGGGGTACGAGGTGCTGCACCACCAGTTCCACTGCACGAACGTCGGTGCCACGGGTGTTGCCGTAGCGCACGATTTGCGCCAGCGGTGGCAGCGCTTCCATCAGGTGGTAAACATCGGTGGTGAGAGCAGCGAGGTTCTCCAATTTGCGGAGCAATAAGTCAAAAGCCGCAGGCAGGTCAGCGTTCAGCGTCTGTTTTACGAGCAGGGTCAGGGCTGGCAGCGCCGTGGTTTCTTCCGTTTTTTTGGTCAAAAAATTGACGCAGGCCTCCTCCACTGTGTTGCCCCAAGCCCCTTTTTCAATGATGCGGATGGCAAACTCTGGCGCCCATTTCAGCTTCCAAAACTCCTTGAATCCGCCAGCCGATTGGTGGCGGTTCAGTTCCATCGGCCTACCCCACGGGATGCCGAGTAAATTCAAGCGGTGCAGCAGATGACTTTTCAACCGCCCTGATTCCTCCCGTAGGTCAATGCCGCCCTGCGGACTGGCAGCGGTAGCACCGAGCCATTCCTCGTCGGTGTTCTCCCAATATTTTGTCAGGCGAGCAGATTTCACAGCCTGCTCGATGTCTTTTTGCAGCGGCACAGCGGGGATATCGTCGGGCACGCTGCCCACTTTTTTGCCCGTAATCAGCTTATTTTCAATGAGTTGCAGCTTCTCCAAATCGCCCTCGCAGATAGTCGTGACGGCGGCTTCCCGCAATTCGTCAATGCCCGGCAGGGCCAGTCTCCGCATGGTCGCCAGCGTCTCCGCCAGCCGGATGGCTTCTATGACATTGGCCGACGAGGCGTCGAGGTCTTCTTTGCGGAGCAACATGGCTACCTGCACCATCCAGTGCGTGGCGGCGTTTTTTCCTCCCCGCGGGGGTAAATCGGAAAAAATCAGTTCGTACCATGCCGGGGAAACGATGCCCGCCCGGTAGCCACTCTGAAAGGTGAGCCGGTCGTAGCTCCACGGAATCCAAGTGGCCGTAGTTTTTATTTTTTTGATGCCTTTCAGCAATGCCGCATCGTGGCTGGCCTTTATTTTTTCGAAACCTTCGAGCGCTGGCACATGCCACGCCCCACACACCACGGCGATGTTCTGGAAACCATCCTTCATGGCCTGCCGCATGGCCTGCCGCATGTGGGCTTCCCGCAGCAGGGTTCGGGGGCTTTCATCGGTACCTTCCCGCAGCGCCGTCATCATCTTGGCAATGGCAGCAAAAATCTCCGCCCCGTTCCCAGCGCTCTCGAACATGACCTCCCACCAACGCTCGCTGTCCGAATAGCCTGCCAGTTGGGCGAGGTACGCCATCGGGTCACTGCGGAATGCCCGCTCTTCGGGTGTCATTTTCTCCAAAAACTCCAATGCCGCCTGCGGATTTTGTCGTTCCGCTTCGTCGAGGGCGAAATTGGCGTCCATGCCCAAATCCATGTACCGCACGGGGATGCCCCGCTGCTGCGCCCAACCGATGGCCTGCCACTCTGGCGAAAACTCGGCAAAAGGCAGGTAGCTGGCCCGGCTCAGGTCCTTGGGGTCGTAGATGAGCATGGCGACGGGAGGAACGATTTGGGATTTTGGATTGCGGATTGCGGATTGGGGGTCGGGGCAATCCGCAATCCGCAATCCAAAATCCGCAATCCCATCGGCAGGAGCTTCGACCAGGAGGCAGTCGGGCGGGGTGGCTTCGAGGGCCGAGAGGACGGCTTTTGCGGAGCCGGGGCCGTGGTGTCGGATGCCGAGGAGGTGGTGCATGGGGTAAAAATAGGCAAAACCGCTTACCTTCGTCCGCATCATTCATCAACACTTTTTTTATGAAAAAACTGCCCACCCTCGCCTTCTTGTTCGCCTTCGCTACCATGAGCTGCCACCCGCCCAAGGGCGTGAACAAAAATGGCCATGCCTTCAACGTACTGGTCTTTTCAAAAACCAATGGCTACCGCCATGCCAGCATTCCAGATGGAATTGCGGCCATCAAGAAACTCGGCAATGAACACAATTTTGGGGTCGAAGCCACGGAGGACAGCACCTTCTTCACCAAAACAAACCTTGCCAAGTTTGACGTCGTAGTTTTCCTCAGCACGACGATGAACGTACTGGGCGACAAGGAGCAAGTCGTCTTTGAAAATTACATCAAATTGGGTGGAGGCTACGTGGGCATCCATGCCGCCTCGGATACGGAGTACGATTGGCCCTGGTACGGCAAGCTCGTCGGCGGCTATTTCAAGAGTCACCCCAAACAACAGGACGCCATCATTCGGGTGAAAGACAAACGGCATCCCGCCACCAAGCAGCTCCCCGACGACTGGAAATGCTTCGACGAATGGTACAACTACAAAAACCTGAACCCGGACGTGCACGTGCTCTGCCAACTTGACGAGACGACCTACGAAGGCGGGGAGAACGGGGCAAACCACCCCATCGCTTGGTATCACAATTATGATGGTGGCAGGGCTTTTTACACAGGCCGGGGGCACACCACTGAGTCGTATTCGGAGCCACTGTTTTTGCAGCACATACTCGGTGGCATTCTTTGGGCGGCAGGAAAGAAAAAATAGGGAAAGTTGCAGCTTGCCAGTCAATCGCAATTCGGTCAACCTACGATTGGTTATTATTGAACAAAAAAAGCGAAACGGAAGTGTCCCGTTTCGCTTTTTTTGCTTCGTCTAAAGTGGCGAATTTCTACTGCACCACCAGTTTTAATCGGCCAGCAGGTTGCCCGTCCATTTCAAAAAGAACGATGTAAAAACCACTAACAAGGGGGGCATCCATCTGTCGGATAGCATAAAGCGTTGATAAAATGTATTGCTCACTACCCACCTCTTGTCCGTCAGCCGAATAGATGGTAGCCTTTATTTTGCCTATTTTCTTTACTGAAAAAGCAAAGGTCAGCTCCTCTGTTGCCTGCACAGGGTTTGGGTAAAAATCAACGGATTCAAGGTTGCTGCCGACGTCCACTGTACCAGTGAAAAGTCCGTAAACCTCATACCCGAACACGTGCTGGCAACCCACACCATCCGTGATGGTCACCACGTAGTCACCGGGAGGGATGTTCATCAGTGACTGTGTGGTAGCGCCATTGTTCCACTGAAAGCTGAAAGGGCCTGTGCTTCCGTTCACATCAGAGATGATGACGGAGCCATTGGAAGTGTTCATGTAAGAGGCGTTGGTGACATTCACCACCGGGGAAATTGGCCCGGGGCTCTGAACGTCAAAACTAGCCGTTACCACGCAGCCAGCGTCATCCGTAACGGTGACCGTATAAGTACCTTCATAGAGGTCATTGTTGATCCGGGTGGTACTTCCATCGCTCCACAAGTAGTGCAAGGGAGCCTCACCGCCCGTGATGGAAAGTTCGATGGCACCATCCACAAGGTAGGGACAGGACATGTTGAAAACCATGGCGTCAATGGCCATTGGCGTAGGGTTGGTCACTTGGTAAGACTTCACCAGCGGACAACCACCGGAGGCATCCGTGATGGTGACAGCATATTGCCCAACGGGCAGCATGAAAATATCTTGCGTGGTGGCGCCATTGCTCCAGAGGTAGTTGAGCGTCCCGTTGCCGCCTGATGCAGTCAGGTCTATGGCGCCGTTGGGCGTACCGCTACAGTCCGTGCTTTGTACGAGGGCTGTGGCGCTGATGGTCGAGTTGTTGTCAATGATGAAACTGCCCGCCGTGCTGCCCGGTACTACTTGGGTTAGGTTTTGGTGAACAACCAGCATGTCGGTGACTGAATCCGTGAAGCTCAGCGGCGTGCTGCTGCCAATGTTGCCGTTGGCAACAAATTTTAACTGGCAAATGGCTGTGCCATTCGGTACGGTAATGCCTGAAGAGGTTTGAGAGCTGACCCAGATAAAACTCAGTTTTCCATTGCTGGCCCCTGTTTGGCCAACGCTGTTGTTGGTCAGGTTAGTCAGGTTGAAATTGGAGGCAGAGACGAAATTGAGCACGTTGGCGTCCCAATCCAGCGTGAACTGGAAACCCCGGATGTTTTGGAAATCCTCCACGCTCAGGTGGAAAACGACAGTATCGCCAGCGTTGCAGGCATTGAGGTTTTCTAAAGAAAAACTGGTATTGAGGGCAGGTGGTGGAGCATTGGATGGATCGGCTACGTCACCAATTTTTACCCCATAAAAATCTTGATTTGCCAGGGAGTCCTGTAGGTTGGGCACAGTGATGCTTTCCGGGAACGGTGGCAAAAACGGGTTCGTCGGCGTTGGGAAAATGTAGTTTTTGGGCACAAAGCGCCATGAGGTGCTCATGGGAAAATTTG
>JAHEAS010000075.1 GCA_024642645.1 Saprospirales bacterium
ACAAGGCAAAATTCTCTACACCAACTTTTGTGAAAATTGCCACATGGTTGATGGCACGGGGCTGGCTGGAGTTATTCCACCGTTGGCTGGCTCCGATTATTTAGCCATTAATGGCGAAAAGGTGCCGTGCATTATCCGCAATGGAATCAAAGGTGAGTTGAGCGTAAATGGCAGAATTTACAATACAGAAATGGTGGGAATAGAGCGACTGACAGAATTTGAAATCACCAATATCATCAACTATATTCACACCTCTTGGGGCAATGAACTTCCCGTTGTGGAACACCTTCAAGTGCGGGAATGGCTGAAACCTTGTGAGAAAAATACAAAACCGTTTTGATGACTGTGCAGTTGTATCACTGCCTAAACCTTCCTCAATTTCCTTTGTTACGGATTGCGATTTTAGAAACTTCGCAAATCCTTAATTATGCATCGTCTTTCTGTTGTTCAAACCCTTCCAATCAGCCTTGAATCGGCGTGGGATTTCTTCTCCAACCCGCAAAACCTGGCGAAAATTACGCCACCAGAAATGAACTTAATTCCCACTTCGCCTTTGCCGAGCGAAACTTACCCTGGGTTATTTATCACTTACAAAGTAAAGCCACTACTTGGCATCCCAATGACCTGGGTTACCGAAATAACGCAAGTGCGTGAGCAGGCTTTTTTCGTGGATGAACAGCGGTTAGGGCCATACCGTATTTGGCACCACCAGCACCATTTCAAGGCCGTGAAGGGTGGGGTAGAGATGATTGATATTGTTGATTACCGCCTGCCACTGGGGCCAATCGGGGTGCTTCTCCAAAAAATAATGGTGGGAAAAATGCTTACAAACATTTTCGAATACCGCAAAAAGCGATTGGTTGAACTTTTTGGAACTTTGGCTTAGGAAAAATTCAGGCGTCAATGCTGCTATATGCGTTGACGCCTGAATAAGTAGTTATTTAGTCAATGTACATTTCAAACTCAACCCGACGGTTTTTCTCCCTGCCGGGTGCGTACATATTATCACCAATTGGCTTGGACTCTCCGAAACCAGCATGGCTCATCCTTTTTGCAGCTACTCCCTTCGCAACCAAGTAGTCAAAGCAAGTTTTCGCCCTTCTCTCCGACAGTTTAAGGTTTTCATCAGGTTCTCCTATACTGTCTGTATGGCCACTGATGCGGAGTTGTTGAGCCGGATTGTTTTTCATGATTTGGGCGATATCGTCCAAGGTCTTGTTTGAAGAGGCTAGCAACTTGGCGCTGCCTGTCTCAAATTGCACTGCTTTCATTGCAAACTCCAGCACTTCTTTTTCTTCCGGTTTTAGTTCCGGGCAACCTTTATTCGAGGCTGGACCTGCTGTCTCTGGGCACCTGTCAATTGGGTCAATAACACCATCACCATCTGTATCTGGGCAACCCATATCGGATGGCAATCCAGCAATCGTTGGACATTTGTCATCCTTGTCGGCCACGCCATCGCCATCTTGGTCGGGGCAACCTGAAAGTTCTTTTTTACCAGCTTCATCTGGGCAAAGGTCTAGGTGGTCAGCAATGCCATCTCCATCCCGGTCAGGACAACCAGCAAGGCTTGCCTTACCAGCCTCGTCTGGGCACGCATCGAACTTGTCAGCGATGCCGTCACCATCTTTATCAGGGCAACCCATAAGTTCCGCAGGCCCAGGCTCGTCAGGGCATTTGTCATCGCTGTCCTTTACGCCGTCTTTGTCGGTGTCGGTAATTTTTTCTTCTGTTTTGCCTCCCAAAACCATCCAGATGCCGAGTGCATGTTGGAGCTGGTTGCGGTTGTCGTTGAGGTCAAAACGATACTGTGTTTCAAAGCTGAGGTATAAATTAGGAGATACCCTAAAATTTATGCCTGCACCTACTGGGAATTCCGGGTTCATTTCCCATCCATTGTCTATTTCCGACATTACGCCAGCGCCTGCTAGGAGGTAGGGATAAACTTTTGACTCAGGGTTGGTGAATTTCAAGTGGAGTA
This sequence comes from Saprospirales bacterium, assembly GCA_024642645.1. Taxonomy (GTDB): domain Bacteria; phylum Bacteroidota; class Bacteroidia; order Chitinophagales; family Saprospiraceae; genus UBA6168. Next base: position 1,982 of record JAHEAS010000075.1, read on the forward strand.
AAGCATCGAGGCTGCTAATTAATTCGGCATCTCTAACTGTGCCTTGGTCATCAATTGGCAAGTAAGCCTTTCCGACTTTGAGCGGAATTCCCAAGTTTAGGAACTTCCCAAGGTGCCGAATGTATTTTAGCTCTACACCGCTTGTGTAGTCGAACCTGTCAAATTTCTGAGTGATTGGGAATTGGAAATTATTGCCAGTCCATCTGAAGGCCAATGCGTTGGGAGAACTTTCACTTTGGGCATTTGATTGGCCTAAGGCCAAAAGCAAAAATAAACTGGAAATGAATAAAGCCTTTTTCATCTCAATTAGATTTATAGTTAGTTAAAGGTGAGGTATTCAAACTCAGCAAAACGGGCTGACGAATGAATCGAAGCCAAACTAGGGCGCAATAATAGTAGAGATGTAACCAACAAAAAAGGAAAAGCAGTCGCTGTAGGAAAATTATTCCTCAATCAACCCTCGGCCTTCCTTTACAATTTTTCCTTCTTTTTCCAGCTTTTTCATCAACCTGTCGAGGATGCCATTGATGAAGTCCTTGCTTTTGTCAGTGCTGTACTGTTTCGAAATTTCAACGTATTCGTTGAGGGTTACTTTTGTTGGGATGGATGGGAAAGTCATCAGCTCACAAAGTGCCATTTTTAGCAAAATCATGTCCATGACAGCTACTCGTTCTGCATCCCAATTCTTGAGGGCAGGCTCAATGATTTGGAGAAGCGACGCTGTGTCCGTATTCACTTTTTCAAGCAAAATCTCACCAAACTCCCGGACAGTTTCGTCGGTAGGTTCATATTCTTCGTAAAAATCACCTTCGGCTGGCAGGGCCTTGAGCGTTTTTTTCATCGCTCCAACAATTAGGGACTTATCGTCGTACCAAGAAAAGTAACGATCCTCCACCATTTCGTTGAAATGCTCGCTGCCGTTGAAGTGTTTAAAAAGGTTCAGAATGATTTGGCGGTAAGTGTCAGCGGAATCGTCTTTATTGGCAAGAAACTCAACGTACTCCTCGTTTTTTGCAAACTCGTTGTAGAGGTACCGAGTGTCGTCGTCAGTTAATTTTTCAGCTATTTTGCGGGCAGCTATTTGGGATTTAAAACCCTTGTTGTCCACAATAGACCGAACTATTTCATTTTCGTAAAGTTTGGGCCGAAAGGCCTTGTCTTCGTCGGTAGGACGGTGTTTGGCGAGCTTGGAGGCGTAATCAATCTTTGCGTATTCTGCTACTCGCACGAGTTGCAGCACACTGAAAAGGTACATTTCAAAAGACTGACGAATACTGTTGTTGTAAAGGAGCATGGCCTGTCGGAACGTCAATTCCTTGTCACGGCTCATGGCATATAGCACCTGCATTACTTTGATGCGGATGTTTCTTCTGCTCAGCATAATTTCATTTCAATCCTCACTTACTACAGCTTTTCGGGGAATCTTATCACCCCAACGCTTTCCCAATTTTCAAACCTAAAGTAAGAGAGGTAATTTCCGGTTTTGCGATTAATGGCTGCAAAGAAAACGGTTTTTTCCGATTTCTAGCTTTAGAATGTTGGTTGGGTATGGAATGTTTGCCAATTACTTGCCAATCATCATATACCCAGTCTCATTTCTTCTATTTAATTCAAGTTGCGGATAATTTAAGATTGAGCTGGTTGATGGAGTTTATTGGGTTGATAAGGGTTGATTTTACCCCAAAGCTTCTAAATATCAACCTTTATCAACTAAATCAATCCTTATTAACCAGCATCCGCAGCTTAGGTTATTTTTTTGGAGCAAGTTTTATGTACTCTTCTTTCATTTGCTCAAAACTTGCCATGTCCTTATAGTGCCACTTAGCAAGAATTTTACCATCTTTCCAAAGCACAATTCCAGGGTTAGAACGCTGAATCGTTTTTAGCAAGAGGTCGTCGGCTGTAAAGAAAGGGTAGTTACTTGCAGTGAGTTCCTTAAACCTGGAAATAACTGCCGGGTCGTTAGGTGCGGTGGCTGCAAAAAACTTGACACCTGTCCCCTTTGCTGCATCGATAACTGGATTGATGATGTTTGTAAAACGTTCCATGTAGGTCGGGTCGAAATTCACCACCGTTTCTTTTACTTCCCTCGGTGTAACTGCATCAACTCGTTTCACCAATTGGTCAGAATCGCTACCAATAACCCGAATGGTATCGGTGATATAAGTTGTGTCGTTGACCGTTGTCGTTTTTGTCTCACTTCCCGATTCCATCAATTTATACGCTACTACCATCAAGAAGTATCCGGTGTCTTGCAGCAGTGCGTCTGTCATGTTGCTGCCGTCAGGAGCAGTGATTTCAAACTCACTCACTTTTGAGTGCTCATAATCGGCGTTCACCTTTACCTGTTCCATCTCCCATTCAGCCGCAGGATATTTTTCGTACTCCTTCATGTATTGCTCGTAAGGAACAGTAACAACCTCTCCGCTTGATTTGCTTTTCATTTTGTAGGCCAGCACCTTGTAGGCCGCTGCCTCTTCCGCTGCTTCTTTTTCCCTTTGTGCCCGAACATCCACACCGGCCCGGAATGGTCGGAAATCAATCACTGGCTCATTCATGTAGGTGTTGTAGTAGCAGAAAGCGCTAAATCCTAGGGTCACAACCAGTACCGTCAAAGCACGCACTTTTGCCGTAAACAGCTCGTGCATGTCTTTATGCTTAAAAATGAAATAAAGCGAAGGAACTAGCAAGAAAATATCTTTCATGAAACTGACTTTTGGCTTCAATTTCAAAAAATCGCCGAAACATCCGCAGTCCGTTACCCGCATGTTGGTTTTGACATATTCTCCCCATTTGCCGAATTCGAAAAAATTGACACCAGAGGGTACGTAACCTGTCAAATAAGTATAGCCTGTTAGGACGGTGAAAAAAGCAACCAACAAAAAGAAAAGCCAGCTTGTCAACTTGGGTTTCCATGCCAAAACTAGCATGATGCCCAATGCGATTTCAAAGACTATCATGGCGTTGGAAACCACTATCGAATGGCTGGAGAGCCAAGGAAACATGGGGGCGATGAACTTTAAGTTGGTTTCATCAAAGGTGTAAAAGAACTCGGCAAAATATTGCTCCATTTTAAAGGCTGTACCTAATGGGTCAACGGCTTTTACGTAGCCAGAGAACAGGAATAAGGAGCCACAAAAATGTTGCAGATAGGTCATCAGCCAACTCTTCTGAGCTTTGAAAACAAAGCCGGTGAGCGCTGTAAGCACAGCCGCTGCAATTCCAACATAAAGTAAAAGCGTATAGATTGTCATGTCTTTCTGGATTTGTATGAGTTTGATTCAGGTTGAGAATTGGTGCTGTCGGCAAAGCTTCAAGCTTATTCTCAAACACTTTTTTCGTTTATCAAAATAAGGGCAAAAATAGCATAGTTGGCGATGTCGGCATAATTGGCGTCGAGGCCCTCAGAAATCAAAGTTTTTCCTTTGTTGTCCTCTATCTGCCTAATTCGGAGTAGTTTCATCAAAATCAAATCGGTGATGGAACTGATTCGCATGTCCCGCCAAGCTTCCCCGTAGTCGTGGTTTTTGGCAATCATCAAATTGCGAACAGCAATGGCTTGTTGTTCATAAAGGGTTTTCGCCTTTTCGGGCGAAAGTTCCAATTCTTCATCCCCATTCAGTTCAAGTTGGATAAGGGCCATGTAGGCGTAGTTGACCAAGCCGATGAAGTCGCCGTCAATCGAGTCGTCCACCATTTGGGTAGCTTTCTCGTCAATGCTGCGGATGCGTTTAGCCTTAATGAAAAGTTGATCGGTCAGCGAAGAAGGGCGCAAGATGCGCCAGGCCGTGCCGTAATCGTGGGTCTTTTTCAGAAAAATGTCCTGACACCGTTTCACGACGGCATCATATTGTGTCAAGGTTTTTTCCACTGTTAAATTCACTTTGAAAAGTGTTGAGGCAATGCTTTTCGGTCAACCTTCCATCCACTTTTCTTGTTCAAGGCAAAATTAGGCGTGATTCGCAATTAATTTATTCAAAATATCCACTAAAAGCGGGGACATTTGCCCGGCAAAATTCGCCTTATTTTATCCAAACCGTTGTTAATGCCCATTGAATACGCTGTAAGCGGGTGTTAACGAGATGCTTTGCAATGGTTCAATTTATCAAATACCTTTTTATTCTGCCTGTCCGTTTTTATCAACGGTTCATTTCACCACTTACGCCACCTTCTTGTTGTTACCAGCCATCTTGCTCTCAATATATGATTGACGCCATTCAGGAATGGGGTATTTTCAAAGGTATTTATTTGGGCCTGAAAAGATTGGTCAGCTGCCATCCATGGTCAAAAGGCGGTTATGACCCAGTTCCAAAAAAACACCACCACGACCACCATCATTGCTGAAAAACAAATTCAATAAGATTGGCTCCCATCTTCAGAGCCTGTTGTCGCTTTTCCTCTGGGTCATTGTGCACAGAAGCATCTTCCCAACCATCCCCAAGGTCACATTCATAGCTGTAAAAACAGACCAATCGGCCTTCCCAAAACAGCCCGAATCCTTGTGCAGGCTTGCCATCATGCTTGTGAATTTTGGGCAGGCCACCATTAAATTCAAACTTTTGATGATAGATGGGGTGGGTGAAAGGCAGCTCAATGAATTGCAACTCGGGAAATACTTTTTTCATGGCAGGCCTCACAAAGGGGTCAATGCCGTAATTGTCGTCAATGTGAAGGAACCCTCCGCCAATCAAGTAAATCCGTAAATTTTCAGCTTCTGCATCCGAAAAGACCACATTGCCATGACCCGTCATGTGCACAAAAGGGTAGTTGAAAAGTTCGGCGCTGCCAACCTCAATAGTTGAATAATCTGGGTCGAGGTCAGTACCGAGTTGATCATTGCAAAAACGAGCGAGGTTGTTCAGCGAGGTCGGGTTGGCGTACCAGTCGCCACCACCGTTATATTTGAGAAGTGCCAACTTGGTAGGGGCATTTCCCGAAGGAATAAAACCAAGCAGCGAAAGCAACAACAAGGAAACGGTCTTCATTTTTTAGTTAAATATTAGCAAGATGAATCGTGTGGCAAGCCACGATGGCCGCCGTTTCTGTCCTGAGGCGATTGGCGCCAAGTCCAACTTCTACAAAACCCCGTGCAACTGCCTGCTCCACTTCAGTCTTGGAAAAATCACCCTCCGGTCCAATGAGCACTGTAACGTCAGTACCTGCCGGACAGTTGTTTTTCAAGTGTGGTAAATTCGCCTCGTGGCAGTGTGGGATAAAACGAATACCGGGCGAGTTGGTTTCGAATGGTTTCATAAAATCCTCAAAATCAACAAGTTCGTTTAGTTTGGGCAAACGGGTTCGCAGGCATTGTTTGGCAGCAGAGAGGATTATTTTCTCAAGCCGGTCGTAACGCAATTTGCTGCGCTCCGTGTGCTCTGTGAGCAATGGCGTGATTTCATCAACCCCAATTTCCGTCGCTTTTTCTAGGAACCACTCAAAGCGATCCATGCTCTTCAGTGGAGCGACCGCCATGTGCAGGTGGAATCCTGTATGGTCGGTACCGGCCTGTTTTTTCACTATTTCCACAACGACTTGCCGCTTGGTTGCCTCCGAGATTCGCCCTTCGTACCAATGCCCAATGCCGTCAATGAACTGCACCGTGTCTCCCAGTCTTTTCCGAAGCACCTGAATGCAGTGCTTGGATTCCTCTTCGGAAAAATGGGCAAACTCACCTTGAATCTGGTTGCAGAAGAAAATTATCATAGCGCAAAAATAGACATTGTATTTGCTAAAAAAGTACCTCGGAAATCCTTCCCTAGAAATGGAGTGCGCAAGAAAAGATTTACGGGTTACATAACTTTCCGACAATGATACTGTTCTCACCGATGAAAAATGCGGTCAAAAGGGGAATTCCCGTTACTTTTGCGCCTCATTAAAAAAAGGACTAAAAATCGGGGCGTACTTTCCCCCCGCATTTCTCCAAAAATTTAGACTCGATTTATGGAAATATTGATAAAGGTTGGGCAATTGGTTTTAAGCCTCTCCATCCTGATAGTGCTGCACGAAATGGGCCACTTCTTGCCCGCCAAATGGTTCAAGACGAAGGTGGAGAAATTTTATCTCTTCTTTGACCCGTGGTTTGAGCTTTTCAAAAAGAAGATTGGCGAAACAGAATACGGCATCGGTTGGTTGCCGCTCGGTGGCTATGTGAAAATAGCCGGCATGGTGGACGAAAGCTTCGATACGGAGCAGATGAAGGAGCCACCACAGCCTTGGGAGTTCCGTTCAAAACCAGCTTGGCAGCGCCTCATCATCATGTTGGGTGGGGTGACTGTGAATTTCATCCTCGGGTTCTTCATTTATTCCATGATTTTTTGGCATTGGGGCGAAGAGTACATTCCGACCAAGAACCTAACCAACGGCGTTTTGCCCGATTCCTTGGGCCTTGTCGTGGGTATCCAGCCCGGTGATATCGTTGTGGCAGTGGACACCTATCAGCTTGACCGTTTCAGCCCAGGAAAAGTCAAAAGCCATATCGTCATCGATGGGGCAAGAACCCTGACCGTTGAACGAGGTGGACAACCCATAAAACTTGAGATTTCAAATGAGGTTGCTGATTTCCTTTCCATGAACAAGAACAAGGAGGTTGCTTTGTTCAACCTGCCAAGGCCTTTCTTGGTGGCTGGTTTTGCAAAGTACTGCAAAGGGGTTTTGTTATGGAAAAAATGTGAACAATCGCCCTCCGAAAAGGCAGGGTTGAAAGTTGACGACCAAATAATTGGACTCAACGGCAAGCCTACCACCTATTTTGAGGAATTCTACGATGAACTCACAAAGGCAGACCTAAAAGATAAGGACATACAAGTTCAAGTGCTTCGTGATAAACGGGACACCCTGAACCTTACCATCCATACCGACGAAAACGGCAGGATTGGCGCCAGCATTGCTGGGGATTTGAGCAAATTTTATACCCTGGAGCGCCAAGACTACACACTGCTCGGTTCATTCGGCGCAGGCTGGAAGCGGGTCGGCAGTTTCTTGGGCTCACAGATGAAAGCCTACGGTAAGATGTTCTCCGGTGACCTAAAAGTGACGGAAAGCCTTGGTAGCTTTATTACTATCGGTGGCATGTTCTCCCCGAAATGGGACTGGCAATCGTTCTGGAACCTTACTGCCATGCTTTCACTGGTACTGGCTTTCATCAACCTATTGCCCATACCAGCTTTGGATGGTGGACATGTGATGTTCTTGCTTTTCGAGGCGCTGACAGGCAAAAAGCCAAGCGACAAATTCATGGAAATCGCCACCATGGTTGGTTTCGTCATCCTGATTTCCCTGATGGCATTTGCTTTAGGGCTTGATATTTCTAGGTTGTTCTAAAGTTTGGAATTGGGGAATTGGGAATTAGGTATTTATTAGAACTTACCAATTCCCCAATTCCCCAATTCCCCAATTCCCAATGACACACTTCCAATTTTTCGACATACCTATTTCCTTCCAGCCTGACCTCACGGACTTGAAGCAACGGTTTTTGAAAAATAGCAAACTGTTTCATCCAGATTTCCACACGATGGCATCCGATGAAAAGCAATTGGATGTGCTGGAAAAATCTACGCAGAACAATGAGGCCTACCGGGTGCTGTCCGATTTTGACAAACT
>JAHEAS010000076.1:0-5471 GCA_024642645.1 Saprospirales bacterium
CAAGTGAACAGACATGAAAACCTTGACTATTCACAGGGCGTTTCAGCCACCTTGTCTTTCCCGGTGGAGGTGGCGAAGTGGTGGCAAATGCAGAACAATTTCATGGCTTTATGGCAACAGGACAGGAGCAGGTTTGAAGGTCGGTTTTTGACGAATGAGCAAAAAAGTTTCAGGCTAAACTCGGTTCAAACCTTCAAGTTGCCCAAAAATTTCACGCTTGAAATTTCAGGGAATTATAGGTCGCCGAGCCAGCGGGGTTTTGTCAAAAGTAAAGCAACTGGGGTATTAAATGCTGGTTTACAAAAAAACCTTGGCGGCAACAATGGAAGGCTTAGCCTGAACGTAAACGACATTCTAAAGACTTTCGACTTCGAAGTGTACACCACTGACCCAACGCTTGGGTTCGAGTACAAAGGAGCTTTCAGGTTTGTGGAAAGAGCCGTCCGGCTTTCCTATACCCGCAACTTTGGCAGCAATAAAATTAAAGGAAACAGGAAGCGGGAAACTGGTTCAGCAGAGGAACAGGGGCGGGTGAATTAAGCCACTTACAACCCTTTTGCGAAATGATTGCGAACCGGAATTAGCTTTTCCATCAATCTAGCTTCGCAGGCATTACTTCCTTGCTTTGAGTAATGTCAAATCATTAAATAACAACTATTGACCATTATGAAAACTCATTTCTACATTGCTTTGCTGGCTTCTATGCTGTGTCAACAAGCCAGTGCTCAATCTAGCATATCTGGGAATATCAATGAAGCGAACGGCAAGCCCCTTCCATTCGCCAATGTGCTGCTTTTGCGAAGCACGGATTCAACACTCATAAAAGGGGAAGTCACGGATATACATGGCAAGTATGCCTTCTCAAACGTCCCGACTGGCCACTACCTGCTGAACACAACAATGGTAGGTTATGCTACCTCCTATTCTGACCCATTTTCGCTCAACAGAAATGATTCAAAAGACATGGGCACCATCACCATCCAGGAAGACATTGGGCAGTTGGATGCCGTGACCGTGACGGCCCGCAAGCCGCTCTTTGAACAAAAAATTGACCGGCTTACGATAAACGTGGCAACCAGCATTACCTCCGCCGGAGCCACTGCCCTGCAAGTGCTGGAGCGCTCGCCCGGCGTGTTGGTCAATCGCCAACAGGGCAGCATTTCGATGGCAGGGAAGGAAGGCGTGGTGGTAATGATAAACGGGAAAATCAACCGGATGCCCATCTCCGCCCTGGTGGAGTTTTTGGATGGGATGCCATCCAGCAACATTGAAAAAATAGAACTCATCACCACGCCTCCGGCCAATTTTGACGCCGAGGGCAATGCCGGGTTCATCAACATCGTGCTGAAACAGTCGAGCGACCAAGGGTTGAACGGCTCTTACTCCCTCTCCGCTGGCTATGGCAGGGGAGAAAATGGCAATGCCAATATCAATGTCAACTACCGAACGGGTAAACTCAACCTCTACGGCGACTACACTTACCTCCGGGATGGCTCCAAACAATATGTAACGGTTGGCAGGCGGGTTGATTTTGAAAACGTGCGTACCGAAACCCTTTCCAAGTCTGTACGGGATCCGCTGCAAAGCAATCATACTGGTCGCTTGGGCCTTGATTTTCAGTTGAACAAAAAGACGGTGGTTGGTGCGCTCCTCACCAGCTACGACACCAAATGGACCATGGACGCCGAGAACAATGCAAGGTTTACGAAGAATGGGGTGCCCGATGAATTTATCACCATTGCAAATGAGGAATTGAACCAATGGCGGCACTACGGAGCCAACCTCAATATGCAGCACACCTTCCGTCCGGATGAAACACTGACTTTCGATGCGGATTACCTGTATTACCGGGACAACAATCCGAACGACTACGTGAACACTTACGCTGATGGAGCAAACAATTTCGTCCTCGAGGAAATGACCCGCAGCGGCAAAATCACACCGCTCAATATCGGCGTTGGCAAGTTGGATTATGCAAAATCCTTCGGTAAAAAAGCGAAGCTGGAAAGCGGCCTGAAAGGTACGCTCTCCCATTTCACGAACGATGTCAATGTGGAAAACAACATTGGCCAAGGCTGGGAGAAAGATCCGAGTCTAACCGCCAAGTATGACCTGGACGAAAAAATATTGGCTGCGTATTCGGCGCTTGACATGAAGTTGGATGAAAAGACAAACATAAAAGTTGGGCTTCGCTACGAGTTCACCAACTCCAACCTGGGCTCAGCGGAAGAGGCAAACATCGTGGATAGGCAGTACGGCAAGTTCTTCCCCAGCGTATTTGTTTCCCGGCAATTCAACGAGAAGAACTCGGCCAACCTCTCCTTCGTTCGTCGCATCACCCGGCCCACGTTCAACGACATGGCACCGTTCGTCATCTTCCTCGACCCCTACACCTTTTTCTCCGGGAATGCGGCCCTTCAGCCTGCCATTTCCAATGCGGTCAAGTTTGACTACCACTTTTCGACCGTGCTGTTGTCGCTGCAATACTCCGTCGAGGACAGTACCATTTCTGCATTCCAGGCCAAGGTTGATCCGGCCACCAATAGGCAACTTTATTTTTCCAACAACCTGAAAGACCAAAAAACGGCCTCCTTCACCCTGTCTTTCCCCATCAACCCCGCTGCTTGGTGGAGTATGCAATTCAATGTGACGGGCATGCGGACGGAGCTCCGGAGTTATTACAATGACGAACTGCTGACCTTGAAACAAAAAAGCCTGAACCTCTTTGCTTCGCAAACCTTCACCCTACCCAAAGATTTCACCTTCGAAGTGTCTGGGTTTTACAATTCAAATTCCTTGTGGGGTACCTCGCTTACCAAAGCATTCGGCTCATTGAATGCAGGTTTGCAGAAAAAATTCAAAAATGACGGCGGCTCGCTGCGGTTGGGCTTTGACAATATCTTGAACACGATGGCTTGGGACAGCGAATTGGACCTGACCGACCGTGGCCAGTTCCTCTACGACACTTATGATTTCGTGCCGCGCTTGGTGAAGCTCACCTACTCCCGGAGTTTTGGCAACAGCAAGCTGAAGGGTACCAGGCAACGGGAAACTGGAGCCGAGGCAGAGCGGCAGCGTGTGAATTGAGCACCAGCTTGTTTGACCAATTGAGACCAATTTTTACGCACAATGAGTGTGGAAGACGGCTCTGCATTTTTTATTAACTGAGTTGGAGTTTAAAAATGGACAGCTACGATTCGCTAGGTCTATTTTCTTCTAAAAATGGACATTAATTGACTGTTCTGAATTCATTCGGCGAAACCCCGACCCGCTGCTTGAAGAACCTACTGAAATGCTGTGGGTACTGAAACCCCAGTTCGTAAGCCACCTCGCTCACCGATTTAGTCAGGTCAAAAATCCGCTCTTTGGCCACTTCTACCAGCTTCGATTGCAGGTATTCCTGCGCCGATTTGCCTGTCTCTTTTTTGATGAGGTCGCCGAAATAGTTAGCCGAAAGGTTCAATCCTTGGGCGAAATAGGCAACCGATGGCAGGCCGATTTCCCGTGGTTTTTCCGATGAAAAATAATCGTTCAGCATAGCTTCGAATTTTTCCAAGATGCCCTTGTTCGCATGGTCACGGGTGAGAAACTGGCGGTCGAAAAACCGCTGGCAGTAACCGAGGAACAATTCGATATTGGCCACAATCAGCGCCTTGCTGTGCTTGTCTATACCCCGATTCAGTTCGTATTCTATCTTGGAAAAACAATCCAGCACGATTTGCCGCTCCCGCTCCGAGATGTGCAGCGCCTCATGGACTTCGTAAGAAAAAAAGGCGTAATCCTGAATGATCCTGCCCAGCGGCGTACCCCAACCGCTGGGATTGGTGGAAACAGAACAAATGCCGGAGGGCGGACTGCCCCACTTGGCTTACGGTTTTGACAGGATTCCCGGAGAGCGGACAAGAGTAGGTATGGACATCGGGGTGGAATATTCCATTCTGCCCAACCTGATATTCAACGGTACTTATTCGCACGAATTCAAATACATCTACAGCCTCAAAGAGGCCGAGGATAGGAAACTGTTCCCTAATTTCCCCAGGAACAAATTCAGGCTGGGGCTTAATTTTTTCCAATTGCCCAACTCCGGATTCCGGGCCAATGTCAATGTCCAGTATGAAGATGCGTGGAATGTCGATTATGGGATTTACACTGGGAAACTCCCTGCCCGGACCATTGTCGATGCAAGTATTGGCTACAAATGGTTCAACTACCTTTCCATTGATATCACTGCCAGCAATGTCTTTGACAAGGGGTAGGTCATATCCCGGCCTGCCGAAACTCGGGCGGCAGGCGCTGGCGAGGGTGGTGTACACGTTTGGGAATTGAAAATGCAGCCATTCATTGAACTTATAAGCCCAGAAGCGGTAAGGCTTCTGGGCTTATTTTTTTACCTCGACGACTCATTTGGGAGCAGTTTTATGCTCGGCAATACCGATGCAGCCTGTTTTTCATCACACTCGACTTCTTTTATAGATGCTCGCATTTAAAATTAATGGCAGTCACTTTTTGAGAGGCGGGGTTATCAAACCAATCATCAATTTGTAAAGCGTTCATCTATAAAATGGGACTTTGAAATAGTTTGGACTGGATGATTACCATTCTCTTTGGAGTGACATAAAGCAACATAACCTTATCAATCAATGCTTCATAAGGCATATTAAATAAACCTAACGTTTCTAACCTAATCTCAGATGAAATACCAAGAATTTTCCTCACAATTTAGAATGACCAAATTGACAGGTTTGAATACGGCTGCATTTGCCTTCCTATTTATTTTCGCAGCCACAATTCTGTGTGTCAGCTGCAAAAAGGAGGACGACGTAATGAAAACGCCCGAAGTACCTGCAGAGCCGCTCATCGAACAGGTTGACGTACTGGTGTTAAACCGGGCAACTGGGCTTGGCATCCCTGACATGAAAGTTGAACTTTGGAAACAGGGGCTGTTTTCAGGTGATTTGATTTCTTCTAAAAAAACAAATGGGGCAGGGGAAGTCCAGTTCACACAGTTCTCAGGAGAGATAAATGGCACTAGTATTCGTCTTTCAGGGCCTACCAGTGATTATCAATCCCTATGTTGGGTGAATGGTGAACTGGATAGTTCATTATTTAAAGACAAGCTCGATGTCCATCTGAACTCGATTGCGCCTCAAGAATTCACCATTGAGCTATACCCCATCACCCGCTTTAACATTCTTGCTTCCAATGTGGCTCCATCTGCTGTAACGGACACCATCAAATTAACGGTTAAGAACATAAAAACTACCGGTGGGTTCTGGGGTGGTCCTGGGATTAAAACATTCGAATTTGCAGGGCTACAAAGCAATGCTATGATTGAGGGTGAAGTCAAAATTGAAAACATCCTCTCGATTGATTATGAGGTCGTCACTGAAACAGGCACGGAGCAGTTTTCAAAGACGGTGACATGTGAGCCGGGCGGACTGACTTAGATTCATATTGATTATTGAAACTTC
>JAHEAS010000076.1:5481-9557 GCA_024642645.1 Saprospirales bacterium
GGATTATCTCTTGAGCCTTAAAAAAGCTCATTGAATATAAAAGGATCGCCGAAGCCTCTCATTCCCAAGTAGGCAAAATCAAATGTAAACCATGCCAGTTAAAAATCTTAAAACCTTTGCATTCTTGCCCCTTACTTTGGGGTTATTCTTTTCCTGCGGAAAAGACCCCGTCCTGACGGATTCCTCTCAAGCATCTTCCGCAAAGTACACAACGCTGACGCTTGACGACAATTTTGACCTGCCGCACCCTGCCGTTTCCGAACAGTTCGCCCTCAAGCTTTTTGACCTGAAAGAAGACAAGGACGGCCTAACGGAAAAAGATTTGCGCTCCGTGGGCGACCCAAACCAGGACGAAGACTTGGTCTTTGCCCTGATGTTTGTCGAGGCCTACGACCGGGACGAAATCCTGTGGAGCTGGCAAGAAACCGATGTGCCTGAGAACGACCTTGACGACCGCTCCTCCAATGGTGGATGGAAGTGGACAGGTGGCGAGCCAATGGCCTCCATGACCTGCAGCGGCTTGAAAAGATGGCCTGCCTACAAGGTGCTGAACCGTTTTCAGGACCCTTGTGGCGCTACCACAAATGTGGGCCCGGTTTACCAGTGCTGCTTCCAGCTGTGCGACGCCAGTCTTCCAGTGGGTTGTGACTTGGCGGTGAGCAGATTGCCCATCAACGAGCTACAAACAATCGGCAGCCACAACAGCTACCGCAAAAGGACCGACCCTTATATTTTGGGATTTATGTACCAAAATGGGCAATTGTTGCCCTCTAACTTTAATCCAGATACGTGGGACTATGAGCACCTGCCATTGGATGAACAATTTGACGACTACAATGTCCGCAGCATCGAACTCGACGTTTTCGATGACCCAACTGGTGGTTTGTTCTACTTCCGATATGGAAAGGCCATCGTTACGCAAAACCCTTCGGCAGGATTGTCCAATGTGCCCGAATTAGGTGCTCCTGGGCTGAAGATGATGCACTACCCCGACCTAGATTACAACGTCAACTACTACACCTTTAAGCAGGGCCTGACGGCAGTAAAGAACTGGTCGGACGCACATCCGACCCATGTGCCAATCGTGGTGATGATTGAGCCAAAAGAAGACAATCCGCATGAGGATTTGGCTGGATTGGAGCAATTGCCAGCCCCCTACACGATACCGAATAATTTCACCAACACCATCCCGTTCACGGCTTCCAACCTTGGCACCATTGACCAAGAGATTAAGAGCATTTTCGGCAACGATTTGGCCAATGTCATCACCCCGGATGATTTAAGGGGCAATTCCCCCAGCGTGAACCATGCCGCTACCCACAACAAGTGGCCGAAGCTGGGCGACTCACGGGGCAAAATCATGTTCGTCATGATCAACTCCAACAACGAGAAACAGGCTTACCTCAGCCTCTATCCAGGCTTGCAGGGCGCCACGATGTTCGTCTTCTCCGACCCGGGCAATCCTGAAACCGCTTTCGTGAAAATGGACGACCCCGTTCCCAATTTCCAAGCCATCAAAGGGCTGGTGCAGGACGGCTATATGGTGCGCACCCGTGCCGACGCCGAAACCATGGAGGCCCGCAGCGGAAATACCACCCGCCGAAACCAGGCCTTCGCCAGTGGGGCGCAAATCATCTCCACCGACTACTATCGGGCAGACCAGCGATACCTCATGGGGCCAAGCTCAGGCTGGACCGATTATTCCGTTTCCTTCCCGAATGGTGAAGTGGCAAAAGTGAACCCCGTCAACGGCTCACCGAATGCGCTGAACGCTGTGGTTAGGGAGTGAAAAACCCAGATGAAACAAATGAGCGGCGGGCTGTCATTACTTGACGGCCCGCCTTTCTTTTTGGCTAAAAGTTGCACTTCAAATTTGAATCTAAGAAAGAAGGGAAATGCCCGCTACCATAAGCCTAATGTTACCTAACACCCACCTCCACCTAGAGCGGCGACATCAACTAATATCGCTGGAACAAGAAAATCCTTTATGGAAGCACCGCAAAGCCCATGATTTTCAGGAAAGCCCATGATTTGGTGGCCGTTTACCAGATTTATCCTATCATTTGGGCGTATTGTCCTAGGCATTTGACCGATATGTCCAAAGGGGTGGTTCAGATATTCCCCAAATTTGTAACAACGATATACGATACCCTTTTTGCTTTTTTTCTCACTTAAAATACAACCAAATGAAATCCTCCACCATTCTGCTCCTGTGTACCCTGTTCTTTTTGTGCTTCTTTATTGCCGTCAAGGGAGCACTTGAACCAACCTTAATCGCTGCCTCCAACAGGGCTACCGTTCAAACTGCCAGCTTCAGCAGCTCGCTGTTTGCGGTGGGCAACAAAAAACACCATCGACATGAGTCGCCTGGCTTCCAGTTTGAAGTGATTAAATCCAACTGCGCTGGCAGCGGTTCGACTTACACGGTCGATATATCGAACCCAAATCTATACTCCTACTTATGGGAAGCAAATGGCCGACATGCCGGACACGGCATCAGTACCTATTGCCTGTGCGGCGACTACGTCAAGGTGCGGGTCATGCGCCTATCTGATGGTCTGCAAGTTTTTAAGACCCTGCGGCTCCAAAATTGTTGGGTGAAAAATGCGCCGGAGGCGGCAATGGATTGACGGTTTTACGATTTACGTTAGGCAGCCCAGACTTAGCTGATGCAGCCTAACGTAAATCGTCACTCGTCACTCGTTATTTTTTAAAGTACACAGGCACGACCACGATGCTCTTGGCTGTTACCCCATCCTGAATGGCAGGGTGCCAATCGCCCAGCTCTGCCACCAAATTGACGGCTTTCTGGATGCAAGGTGGGCATAAAACGGACTGTTTGACCACTTGGTAGCCATTCACTTTCCCATTTGTCTGCACCTCAAAAGTCACGTATTCCACCCCGCTGTAACCTCGTGGGAGGTTGAAGCCGGGAAGCTCCACGTCCTTGAGTTTTTCCGCAATCAATGTTTCGGTGCAAGCGCCGGGAGCAGTCGTTTCATTGCAGGCCGTAGAACAAACCGGGCCGTGGCCAGTCGCTGCCTTCGTAGTGGCTGCTGCCGTACCTCCCTTGGCGGTAAAGTCGGTTGGGAGGTATTTGAAGGAATAAGCCGGAGACTTGTACCATTGGTCCGCCGTTTCTTTCCAGGAGAAGGGATGGTTGGTCTTGCCAGTTTGGGCATGGGCTAAGGTAAGGAAGCCGAAGAAAAAGATGGGCAAGGCAAGCCTTGACATTTGAAGGAGGTTCATAGTATTCGATTTTTGTTAAAAAATTGTGGGTCGTCGGCGTCTATCCTGCTATCTAACGCTATGAACAGGTTTGTTTATTGCATGTTCGGTCAATTGGTAGTTAAAGTCTTCAGCGGCAACTTGCTAGGTATAAAAACGGACTGGCAACTGTCTTTAGTATTCTACGGAAACAAAAGCACCGACGGCTCTAAAACTTCTTTGGCATGACCCACCTCATTGCCTGTCCAAAAAGGGTGATTTCCCGGTTCAATCCCAGTAAACAAGACGGTACAATTGCGCCGCATCAATTAAAAATACAATGGCCTGAATATTGGTGACGGCTATTCGTCACGAGTATTGCAATTCTTATTTAAGATTTTCAAAAAAAGACCGATTCAAAAAAAAGCACATTATATTCGACGCAACCAATTTATCTTGCTCAATCCATACCGATGAAAAACTTTCTTTTACCCTGCCTCTTCCTGATTCCTAGCCTAATAAAAGCACAGGGTTGGGAGCGAACTTTCCCGATAGTAGCTGGAATCTATTCGACAAATGAGCTGAGGGTTTTGGACAATGAAAAAATCGTGATGATGGGCAGTAAAAGTGAGAGTATTTTTGGGCCTGACTCCACTTTCATTATCCAAACCGACCCCAAGGGAAATATAGAATGGGAAAGGAGCTATTCTTTTTCAACCCTATCCAATCATGGCCACTGCATGGCTATCGCACAGGATGGGGGTTATATGATAGCTGGCAGTATAAGTAAGCCATTTCCACAAGATTATACCAACCTATTGCTTTTCAGGCTGGATTCATTGGGTCAAATGCTTTGGTCGAAAGAGTTC
>JAHEAS010000746.1 GCA_024642645.1 Saprospirales bacterium
TAATGACCCGCAACCTTAGTTGGCGGGTAGAGGTGATATTTCCAGTTTACGATGAAGCCATTAAGAAGCAAATCAGGGATGTTATTTCCATTCAGTGGAGGGACAACACGAAGGCACGGATAATTGACCAGGACAATACAAATACCTATCGACCAACAGGGGAAAAGCAGATACAGTCGCAAGTGGAAACTTACCGATATTTTAGGGAAATGCTTTTGTTGAAATGATGGTTTGGACTAAAGCATTGGACTGAGCACTTTCCAAACATTTTCCCTCAAGATATACTGTCCTTTTTCGTTTGGGTGAATGCGGTCGCCCTGGTTCAGGTCAGGTATCCCACCTACGTTTTCGAGCAAAAAGGGAATAAGCGCTGCACCGTGCTCCTTGGCCAACTGGGGGTACATTGCCCGGAATTTGTCAGTGTACATTTGTCCCATGTTAGGAGGTGCTTGCATGCCGGCCAGTACAAGTTTTGCCGCTGGGTATTTAGCCTTCACTTTGTCGAG
Source organism: Saprospirales bacterium (assembly GCA_024642645.1). Taxonomy (GTDB): domain Bacteria; phylum Bacteroidota; class Bacteroidia; order Chitinophagales; family Saprospiraceae; genus UBA6168. The sequence continues at coordinate 507 of JAHEAS010000746.1, forward strand.
AATGGACCCCAAATTCTTGATAGTTTCTTCTGGTTGGATGCCTCTTAGGGCATCGTTGCCGCCGAGTTCCAACACGAAAATATCAACAGGCTGTTTTAGCACCCAGTCAACTCGGTCGTTCCCCCCTGCAGAAGTTTCACCACTTAGGCCAGCATTTACGGCATGATAGGGCAAGTCAAGTGAATCGAGCGCCAGCTGAATCAGTGAGACATAACCAGAAGAAACGTTTGTCAGGCCATAGCCCGCAGTTAGGCTGTTTCCGAAAAAAACGATGGTCTTTTTTTTGTTGATGTCAGGGTTAGCATTGGCGTTTTTTTCAGTGGTTATGCCTGGATTACTTACTTTTTTTTCAGTTTGGGTGCAAGAAAAGATAATCAGGCTAAGCCAAATGAACAAGGAAAGTCGAAGAATCATGTTTTGAATATTGATATGTTGATTAGCCCTTTTGAAATAAATGCAAAAGTAGGCATGATGCTGTTAATGAAAATTTCCCTTAAAAAGTTTTGTAACGTGGTAGCCAAACGCCAAATCTTAGTCACAGTTTTGTGCTTTTCCGTTCAATTTAATATAATATTTTAGCGTTCTTTGCCCTCCTCCTAAATACAGGCAGCAAACAATGACATCAGATATTGATCAACCGATAAAATCCTTGTGCAACACCGTTGTTTTAGTAGAAGACAACAAGGCAGAGGCTGATCTAGCTCGAATTATATACCGTGAACAATCCTTGCCGGTAGAGATAATTCATTTTCAAAAAGGCGAAGAATTCATTGCTTTTCTAAACGATGTGGGGCATGATGGGATTTGTTATGTCCTGTTGGACCTAAACATGCCACGACTGAACGGGTTTGAAATTTTGGAGACATTGACTAAAAATGAAAAATGGAAACATCTAACGGTCATTATTTTTTCTTCTTCCAGCAATGAAAAGGATATTGCCAAAAGCTATGAGTTGGGTGCAAAAGCTTATGTAGCCAAACCGCTTGACCTGAACGAACTTGACCGAACTATTCTTTCTATCCATGATTTTTGGGGCAATATCAACATCAAGCCAATGCCTGCCATTACTCCGGTTTAATGAATCGCAAGTTCCGTTTCAACCCATCAAACTTCGTCCTTTTGACTGCCGATTTTTTAAAGATTTTTTGAAAAACTTCTTCCGTTATTTCCATCCAATCAGTTGAACTCATGCTGGGCAAATCGGGGTGAGGCTCAAAAGCGGTCTCATTGTGCTGCTTCGCAAAGCGGTTCCAAGGGCAAACTTCCTGGCAAATGTCACAGCCAAATGCCCAGCCTTCCATTTTTTCCTGAAACTCCGTAGGTATCTCTTCCCTTAGTTCTATGGTCAGATAGCTGATGCACTTCGAAGCATCCAGCAAGTACCCCTGTGGTGAAATGGCTTCGGTTGGACAAGCATCGATGCAGCGGTGACACGTGCCGCAGTGGTCACGGATTGGGTCGTCGGTGGCCAGCGGAAGGTCCAGTATCATTTCCGCCAAAAAGAAATAGGAACCAGCTCCTGGCCGCAGCAGCAAGCTGTTCTTGCCAGTCCAACCCAACCCAGCACGTTTGGCCCATTCCCGCTCCATGACCGGCGCAGAATCCACGAAGCACCGCCCATCCACCTCGCCGATGCTTTCCCGGATGAAATGCAAAAGCTCCTTCATTTTTCCTTTCAAAACATGGTGGTAGTCCTCTCCGTATGCGTAGCGGGCCAATTTGGGCGCGGTGGGGTCGTGTTGTTCTTCCTTCGGGAAATAGTTGTGCATGAGCACAATGACCGACTTGGCCCCCGGCACCAACTTGGTTGGGTCGGTGCGCAGGTCGAAGTGGTTGGCCATATACTGCATCTTGCCGTGGTAGCCCTTGTTTAGCCAAGCTTCTAGCCGTTGTGCCTCATCATCGAGCGGAGCTGCTTTTGCGAAGCCAACAAAATCAAATCCCAATCGCAATGCTTCCTTGCGGATGAGTTCAGTGTTTTTATGTAAAATATTGATCGACAAACAATTAGGTTTAGAATTCAGTCTTGCTGCGCAAAGCAAGGCAAAGGTCGGCAAATTATTTAGCCAAAACTTAATACTGCTTTA
>JAHEAS010000747.1 GCA_024642645.1 Saprospirales bacterium
CGTTGAGTTCCAGCCCATATTTTTTGGCAAGATTAGCAAAGGCGACGGCATGACCTCGTTCGCTGCCGGCATGCTCGACGGCTTCCATCATTTCTTCTGGGTCGTCAATCGTTTCAACCAAAGAGGCGAAATTTGCCATGCCAATCAGTTCGCCGGTGACGGCTTGAGAGAGGAGGTCTGCAACGAGATTCCAGTATTCCTGGGAACGTTGGACGGGAGGTTGGGTAGTGGCGGTCATTTTGTAGATATTTTGAAATTGAAAATTGAAGAATGGGTGTCAATTCCAGGTTGATCATGTTTTTGTCAAAAATAAAGTAATCGCGTTTCGCCAATCAATTAGCTGGTTCGGCGGGTTATTGCTGTTCACACCAGGGAATAGTCTTCAAATGAAATTCCTTCCAGCACTTTTGCGATTTTTTCTTCCCTGTTTTCCATGCTCGCCACCCATCCGGTTGAAATGAAAGGGATGTTCGGAAAACTGCCGAATACCTTGCCCCAGGGGTCTTTTTCTTGCAAACCGATTGACAAAAATGAATAATGCCCCGCCAGGGCAAGGTTCCTGGCTTTTTGAACCAGCCCCTTCAGGACAGCCTCTCGACCCGACTCACAGGCAAAACATTTAATGTTCAGCATCCGGATGGGCTGCCCAGTTTGCGGCAGGAAAACCAGCGGTGTAAGGCGGTTCAGTCCTTTGGATAATAGCACTAGGACTTTCAGGTAAAAAGGCATTCCTATCACCACGTTTTGCTTTATGTAAGCAGTGTCAACCAAGCTCAGGGCAGCGCGCACCTGCCCATTTTCCAAGGCATAAACCGTCCTTGCGCCCTCCAAATCCGCCGCTTTCCAAACAGGGGCAAGTTGGTACTGTCGCCGGTAGAACTGGTTGTAAAAATCAAGTAAATCAAAACCCGGGGGCGCTTCTTCTTTCCATTCGCAAACTCCTTTTCCCGGCTTGAAGGGAGACGGTAGAATTTGATAAACCGGAAACTTGCCCACCAGCCTAAATTTTGGAAAACCCAGCCTGCCCTCGAATATCGGTGTCACTCGGTGATTGCCTTCGGCCGCTGTGGAAAACAGCAGGTCAGCCTTTTGTTCTGCCAAAAAACGGTGCAATTGGCTGACGAGCCTTACCATGACGATCCCGCCTCGCTGTGACGGGTGAATTTTTAAATCTGCTATGTAAAAAAGCGTTTCTTTTTCACCGTCCAGCCAGACTTCTTGCTGAGAGGCAGACACGGAGCCGATGATTTGCCCTCCGGCATCCGCCACAAACACAATGCTTTCTCCCCGTTTTTCAAGCAACGAAAAAAAATCAGGCGACCGGTCAATTCGCAGGGAGATAATGCCCTGCATAGGTGATAGCTTTGTCAGTTCGATTAAACCGGGATTATCCTCCCATGTGGCTTGCCCGATTTCAGTCATCCGAATGCTGGTTTAATAAGGTGGCAAGTTAAGGTGCGACACATTAATTGTTGCCATATTTTTATCTGATTTTTGTCATTGCGGTGGATGATTGATTGCACCGGGTAATTTTCTGATTTAGCCTTTCTTTCAAAAGGCAAATGCGCTTTCACAAAATAGGTGAGGGCTGATTTTACTCAAAACATACGCTATGTTCTACGAGAAAAAGGTCGAAACTCAAATAACTGGCATTGGTCAATGGATAGCCAACCTAGCAATCGAAGATATTCCTGAAGAAGTCGTTGACCTGGCTAAACTTCAGTTCCTGGACATTCTCGCAGCCATTTTTGCAGGTTCGAAGTCCATGTTTGGCGAGCCTATCAGGCAGGCTGTGCTGCGAACAACCTCATCCGGACCCTGCACTGTCCTTCCCGGTGGCGAACGTTTGGCGGTGTTAGATGCCATTTACCTCCATGCGACCCTTGCCAATGCCATTGAATTGGATAACTTGGTTTTTATGGGTCACGTCGGGCAATCGGGCGTCACGGTACCCCTAGCGCTTGCCGAAATGTTTAAAAAAAATGTCAAAACAATGCTGTTGGCTCAAATCGCCGCCGTGGAGGTGGCGGGAAGAATGGGGGCGTATTTCTCGACGGGTCCCTTGCAAGGACACATGCGTTCCTATCTGCATCGGACGGCAGGAGCTGTGGCTGCTTCCAAAATGATGGGGTTGGACAGCAAAACCACAGCGAATGCTTTGGCAATTGCGCTTTCCATGCCTGAATTCCCCTTGTACCCTTCGGCTTTTTCGCCTGACACCAAAATTCTTTGCACCAGCTCCCCCGCTTCGGAAGGTGCAAGGGCAGCCTTTATGGCAGCCGAAGGCATCTGCCCGGCAATGGACATTCTGGAGCACCCCGCCGGTTTTTCAGCATTTTTCGGGCAATTGAAGCATCCGCCCGATGTGTGTGGGCAATTGGGTAAAACCTGGGCGCTACACGCGCTTTCCTGTAAAATGTTTGCCGCTTGCGCTTATGCACAGGGTCCTGTAGCTGCGGCGCTCGACATCCTGAAAACGCACGCCATTCAACCTGAAATGATAAGCCGGATAGACGTTGCCGCTCCAATCACGACTGTCACCATGGAATCTTTTTCAAAACCACACAGGGGGGCAGGCATCACGGTGGTGAAC
>JAHEAS010000748.1 GCA_024642645.1 Saprospirales bacterium
TCCTTCCTGTATTTATTTTGGCGGTCCCGCACCGTTTTTGAGATTTCTTCTAGCTGTTTTTTTAGCTTTTCCTTCTTTTTTTCGTCCGTTTCGGCGGTGATGGCTTCCTGTATTTTCTTTGATTCAGCCACTTGGTCAGACATGAATTTCTGGTAATCCAGCAACAGTTGGTTGTCCTTCGAGCCTTTGACTTTCAAGTTTGGGTAAAAATCTGGAGCCTTGGTCGTCACCGAAAAATTCTGCTCCGATTTCGTCACTACGAACTCGAAGAACTTGTTGTCCGGCGGCATGAGCACGAGGTAAATGCCTGGCGGCAGTGGTTCTTCCCCTTCGAAAATGTACTTGCCGTTGGTGACAGCTACAGTGTCCTTACTGTACACTTTTTCGGCCCGGCGGTAGCCGAGATAGACCTTTTCGCCAGTGTAGCCGTCAATGGTCACGTCAATTTTATGCCCTTGAGCAACGGACGTTTGGCTTATCATTAGTATTTGGAACAGAGAAAAGAGGAAAACGGAAAGCTTCATGTTTTTGGAAAGTTTAAAAGTCAACGGGCAAATTTAGGGGGTTTACCCGTTTCCCACACGGCTGGGGTAGGGGATTAGGAATTTGTTTGGAAAAATGCTGAGGCTGCTCGGAATCCAATGCCATCCCGTCTTTCGAAAAATCAGATACTTTTGCACCCGTTCACGTTTTACCAATTACCAATAGCACCATGCAATTTTTAGATATTTCGCTCCCTGACCTCGTAGCCCTCGGCGAACAGCGCCACGATGCCTACAAGAACGCCAAGCCTTTCGCCAGCACCTGGTTCGACGATTTTTTCAACAAAGAAGCCCTGAATAAAGTCCTCAAAGAGTTCCCCGAACTTGGTCAACCTGGCAAGGACGAGGTGTTTTACGCCAACCCAAACGAGGTTAAGCACGCCTCCAAAGGTGAATACAAATTCGGCCCGACTACCCGAGAGTTCATGCACTTCATGAACTCGCAGCCTTTTCTGGAGTTCCTCCAAAACCTCACGGGCATCAAGGAAACGCTCGTGCCAGACCCCTATTTCGAAGGCGGCGGATGCCACCAAATCAAGTCTGGCGGCTTCCTGAAAGTGCATGTGGACTTCCACAAGCACAAAATGATGGGCCTCGACCGGCGGGTGAACGTGCTCGTTTACCTCAACGAAGACTGGGATGAAGCTTGGGGCGGCCACTTCGAACTCTGGGAGCAGGACATGAGCAAATGTGTGACCCGCATTGCGCCGCACTTCAACCGCATGGCCATTTTTTCCACCACCGACTACTCCTGGCACGGCCACCCCGATGCACTTGCCTGTCCGCCCGACCGCAGCCGCAAGTCACTGGCGTTGTACTACTACACCAATGGCCGCCCAGACAGCGAAGTAAGTGAGGCCAACCGTAAGCGCATTACCACCACCTTCACTGCCCGCAAAGGGCAGGACAGCGCCAAAATGACCGCCTTCAACAACTTAGTGAATCTTGCTAACGACCTGCTGCCGCCGATTGTGGTGAAGGGGATTAAGAAGTTTCGGAAAAATTGAGGCAAGGTTTTTTGAAACAAAAAAGCCATCCTGCACTAATTTGCGGGATGGCTTTTCTAGTTTTAAAAACGCCGTTCTCAAGAATTATTGGACTTCTTGGCGGTTTTCTTTACTGCCTTTTCCGCCCGTTTTTCCTTCAAGTTCTTGGTAGGAGTTTTTTTGTCGCTCGCCTTCGATGGTGATTTACCTTTTGCCATGATATTTGGATTTTAAATTTTTGCAAAGCTAAGTATTGTTGGATACTGTGTGTAAAAATTCTTGTTCCATTAGGCTCACAACCCTTCCAATACCGTAAAACTCGTCCGCCTGTTCAACTGGTGCTCCTCCTCCGTGCAGCGGGCGCAGGCGCAGTTGGCCTTCGGCAAAGACTCGCCGTAGCCCTTCGCCGAGAGGCGCTCCACGGAAATGCCCCTCGAAACGAGGTAGTCCACGGCGGACTGTGCCCTGCGTTGGCTGAGTTCGGCGTTGTAGCCGTCGTTGCCCCGGCAGTCCGTGTGGGAGCTGAGTTGGATGCGGATTTTCGGGTTCAGTTCCAGATTACGGGCGAGGGCGTTCAGCGTCGGCTGGGCGTCCTGGCGGATATCCCATTTGTCGAAGTCGTAGTAGATGTCCTCCAGCACAATTTCCTTGTTGAGGAAGATTTTGTTCAAAACCACCTCCACCTCGAAGGTCTGCACGGGATTCGAAGGGTCTTTTCCAATGCCTCTTGTGGAGAAAAAGGTCTCGCCTGTCAGGTAGCCAGGTTTCGTTGCAATGAACTGGTAATCCATATTTTCCGCCAAGTCCATGCTGAAGAAACCGTCTTCGGCCACGGTGAATTTTTTCACTTCCTTGCCAAATTTAACCTCCACGTTCGCACCGTTCAGCGGTTTGCGACCAAGTACCTTGGTGTCAGGGTTGTCCGCTTCGGCGTAGATTTTTCCAGCACATAGCCTTCCAGTTTCAGCTTGTATTCAGCCACGGGCTTTTCAGGCTCTAGCGGTGGTATCCGCCGCTCGAAGCGGAAGAGGTCGTCGTTCCCCATGCCGTCCGGTCG